>CAMURX010000109.1 GCA_947097615.1 uncultured Neisseria sp.
TGCGTCATCGCGTCTTTGGCGGCAGGATTCTCTTCTTTCTCCCAAGCCTTGCTCAAGGCTTTGATGTAATCGACGGGATGGTAGTAGCTGATGAATTGAAAGGCGTCGGCAATGCTGCAGATGAAGTCTTCCTGTTTGATTACGGTCATGGGTGTTCCTTTATATTTGAAAGATGTTTTTGTTATTGCCTGCCGCGGCCTTTTCAGACGGCCTGAAACAGGCTTGCGGCAGGCGCGGCAGGATAGCATAAAGGCCGTCTGAAAGCACAGGGCGGCGCTTTCAGACGGCCTTTCGGAACTCTGCCTTTACCTGATTGCCGTTTGGGCGCAGAATAAACGCTAATGTTCATTAATTAAGGCCGTCTGAAAGCGTGCCCGAACGATTTTAACTTCGTTGAAGCTTTGCTTTCAGACGGCCGAACCGTTTACCCGTCAACCAAAAGGAGAAAACCCATGCAGTTCAACCGACGCGAATTTTTGAAAATCACCGCCGCGCTGGCGGCCGCCGGCGCATCGCCCGCGCTCTTGGCCGCAGCCAAAGAGCAGTTTACCGTTTACGGCGCACCCGCGCTGCCGAGCATGATTATCGCCGTGGCTGCCTTGCAGGGGCAGCTGGCCAAACAGGCTGATGTGTCGCTGAAAATCTGGCGCTCGCCCGACCAGCTTCGCGCGGGTGTGGCAAGCGGCCAGTTTAAAGTGATGATGAGTCCGAGCAACGTGGGCGTAAACCTGCGCAACCAAGGCCGCAAAGTCGGCATGGTCAACATCCTCACCAACGGCATCACGCAGCTTGTCTGCAAAAACAAGGCCGTTGCCTCGCCGCAGGAGTTGGCGGGCAAAAAAATCCTCGTGCCGTTTAAAAACGATATGCCCGACATCGTGTTACAAGCCCTGTTGAAAAAACTCAAAATCGACGCGGCCAAAGTTGGCATTACCTACGCCGCCACGCCCGCCGAAGCCGTCGGCCTGTTTTTGAGCAAAGATTTCCACGCCGTGATTCTGCCCGAGCCTATGGCTTCGGCCGCCATGCTGCGCGGCAAAATGACGGACGTAACCACCGTGCGCGGTTTCGACATCGTCAAAGCCTGGGCGCAGGCGTTTGACACTAAGCCGCTGATTCCGATGGCCGGCATTATCGCCGACGAAGCCTATTTCCACGCGCACAAAGCCCAATTCGACACCTTCCACCAAGACCTGAAAAACGCCCTCGCCTGGATCAGCGGCCACCGCGCCGAAGCTGCCAAAATCGGCAAAAACTACTTGCCCGCGCCCGAACCGGCTTTGGTGGCAGCCATAGACGGCGCAAGGCTCACCGTAACCAAACCTTCTGAAATCAAAACCGAAATCCTGCATTTTTATGAAATCCTGATGCAGTTCAACCCCAAACTTTTGGGCGGCAAAATGCCCGATAGCGGCTTCTTCCTCGCCTGAGCAACACTATAAAAGGCCGTCTGAAAACCTGTTTTTCGGTTTTCAGACGGCCTTTTTATGCGGAAAAACGTGTGGCGGTTTATTGGTCGACGAATGCGCGTTCGATCAAAAAGTCGCCGCGTACGCCGACTTTGGGCGATTCGACAAGGCCGAAATCGTTGAGCACTTGGCGCGTGTCTTTGAGCATGGCGGGGCTGCCGCAGAGCATGGCGCGGTCGTCTTCTTTGTTGATGGGGGGCAGGCCGATGTCTGCAAAGAGTTTGCCCGAGTGCATCAGGTCGGTGAGGCGGCCGTGGTGTTTGTAGTCTTCGCGCGAGACGATGGGGTAGTAAATCAGTTTGTCGCGCACCATCTCGCCCAAAAATTCGTGGTTGGGCAATTCTTGGGTGAAGCGCTCGTAATAAGCCAAATCTTTTTGGTAACGCACGCCGTGTACCAAGATGACTTTTTCAAACATTTCGTAAATGTCGGGGTCTTTGGTGACGGCCAAAAACGGCGCGATGCCGGTGCCGGTGGACAAAAGATAGAGGTGTTTGCCGGGATTGAGATCGCCCGCCACCAGCGTGCCGGTGGGCTTTTTGCTGATGAGTACGTCGTCGCCGACTTTGAGGTGTTGCAGGCGGCTGGTGAGGGGGCCGTCCTGTACTTTGATGCTGAAAAATTCGAGATGCTCTTCCCAGTTGGCGCTGGCCACGCTGTAGGCGCGCATCAGCGGTTTGCTGTCGACCATCAGGCCGACCATGACGAACTGGCCGTTTTCAAAACGCAGGCTTTCGTCGCGGGTGCAGGTAAAGGTGAAATAGGCGTCGGTCCAGTGGTGGACGGAGAGGACTTTTTGGGTGTTGAAGGCTGCCATTGGGGTTTCCTGTGTCGTATGGTGAAAGGGGCGGAGGCCGTCTGAAAAAGAGGGGGCTTCGTTGAAACTGTGCTTTCAGACGGCCTGATCTTTAAGATTCGGCCGTGTCGGAAGACGTTTTGCGTTTGCGCGGGCGGCGGCGGCGTTTTTTGCGCGGCTCGCCCTCTTGGGCGGGGGCGGCAGTCATGGCGGCGCGCTCTGCTTCGTCTGCGTGCTGGAAGCTTGTCCACCAGTCGGCCGTTTCCTGCGGCGCATAGCCAAGTTTGGCGCGCAAAACGAGGAAATCGTAGGCGGCGCGGAAACGCGGCTGGGCGAGCAGGCGGTGCGGACGGGCGCCGCGGCGGTGGTCGAACTGGGGTTGGAGTATCCAGATTTCGCGCATGGTGGCGGAAAATTTCTGCGGCACGCCCCAGCCTTTTTCCATGGTTTCGCGCAGGTCGGACACGGCGCCGGTGAGGGCGGGGGCGGCTTTTTCGCCCAATTCCATGCGTTTTTGCCAGAGGCTGTTGAGCCTGTCCCACATCAGGGCGGCGAGGACGAAGCCGACGGAAACGGATTTGTCGGCGCGGATGCGCTCGTCGGTGTTTTTCAGCGAGGCGGCAACCATGTTGGGACGGTTGTCGCGGGCGGCTTCCTGCAAGGCGTCGAGCAGCGGGTGGACGGCGGTATCGATGCCGAGGGTGTGGAATTGGGCGAGGCAGCGGCGGGCGTGGCCGGAGAAGAGCAGCTTCATGATTTCGTCGAACAGGCGGGTGACGGGTTCTTCTTTCAGACGGCCTGCGTATTTGGGAATCGGCGCGGCGGTGCGCTCTTCGACGGTGAAACCGAGTTTGCCCGCCAGCCGCACGGCACGCAGCACGCGCACGGGGTCTTCCTGATAGCGTTCGGCCGGATCGCCTATCATCACGAGGCGGCGGGCTTTGACGTCGGAGACGCCGTTGTGGAAATCGTGGATTTCGCGTTTTATCGGGTCGAAGTAGAGGGCGTTGCAGGTGAAATCACGCCGGCCGGCGTCTTCGGCCAGCGTGCCGTAGGTATTGTCCTTCATGATGCGGCCGTGTTCGTTCTGTACCGCGCCGCCGCTGCCACGGAAGGTGGTGACTTCGATGGTTTCCGGGCCGATTTGGACGTGGACGATGCGGAAGCGGCGGCCGATGATGCGGCTGCGGCGGAAGAGGGCACGCACTTCTTCGGGCGTGGCGTTGGTGGCGACGTCGAAGTCTTTCGGTTCGGCGCCGATCAGCAGGTCGCGCACGGCGCCGCCGACGATATAGGCTTCGTAGCCTGCCTGTTGCAGGCGGGAAACGGTTTTTTCGGCGGCCAGGCTGATGTCGCCTGCGCTCAGGCCGTGTTCGGAATGGGAAATGGTTTGTTTGGCGCTTGCGGCGGCAGGTTTGCCCGCCATCTTGCGCCAGAGTTTTTTCAGCATGTGTGTTTCCAGAATCGCGCCGCCCGAAACGCGGTTTCGTGAAAAACCTTTGCCCAATCTTGTGTGCGCCACAATGCTCGGCAAAGGTTTCAGACGGCCTCGGTTGAACTGTGTCAAAAAATGGCGCGCATTATACCCGCCGCGGCGCGGGAAGTGGAACAAAAGGCCGTCTGAAACACGGTTTTAACTTTGCTTTCAGACGGCCTTTACGCGGCGTAAAATAAAGCATCCCAACCCGAAAAAGGAGAGCAGCATGAATATGAAACAAACGGCGGCGCTGGTGTTGGCAGCGGCCGCGCTGACCGCCCATGCCGGCGGCAGAACGGAGGCCGAGTGGACGCAGATGGAGACGGCTGTACGCCTGTCGGCGGAAAACACCAAGCGTTATCAGGATACTTACAGCGACATTTATTTCGACTTGGGCAGCCTGACCGCGGCCGAGTTCGAGCGGCGGGTGGCGGCGGGCGACACGGTATACGCCTACATCGGCCGCCCGAGCTGCGGCGACTGCAACGCCTTCGAGCCGCTGTTCAAACGCTACATCGCGCAACGCAGGCTCGACGGCAAAATCTGGTTTGTCAACGTCCACCGTCTGCATCAGGACAAGGAAAAATGGCAGGCGTTCAGGCAGCGCTACGGCTTGTCGGGCACGCCCGTGCTGGCGAAATACGCCGGCGGCAGGCAGCAGAACAAGCTGGATTTCGAGGACAACGGCGGCATCAGCGCCAAGGATTTGGAACGCTGGTTGGACGCCAACGGGCTGTAAACGGGCTTTTTAGACGGCCTCTTTATTGCCAAAGGCCGTCTGAAAACGTTGGCCGATATTATGGAGAACAACATGGCACATTCATGGTTTTACTGGGCTTTGGCTTCGGCCTTTTTCGCCGCGCTGACGGCAATTTTCGCCAAAGCGGGCTTGCAGGGCATCGATTCCGATTTCGCCACCTTTATCCGCACGCTGGTGATTATCGCCGCGCTGGCGGCCTTTCTCAGCTACGCGGGCAAATGGCAGGGCGTGGGTGCGTTCACAGCGAAAAACTGGACGTTTCTTATTCTGTCGGGTCTGGCAACGGGCGCGTCATGGCTGGCCTATTTCAAGGCTTTGCAGATGGGCGAGGCGTCGAAAGTGGCACCGGTGGACAAGTTCAGCATTGTTTTGGTGGCCCTGTTTGCCGTGGTGTTTTTGAAAGAGCGGCCGTCGTCGCAGGAATGGCTGGGCATCACCCTGATTGCGGGCGGAGTGCTGACGCTGGCTTTGAAGAGATAGGCCGTCTGAAAGGATTGAGGCCGTCTGAAATATAAAAAGGCCGTCTGAAAACCCGATTCGGGGTTTTCAGACGGCCTTTTGACATCGTTGCAGCGGGATTAGGCCTGTTCCAATCCGAAGGTTTTGTGCAGCACGCGGGTAGCCAGTTCCATGTATTTCTCGTCGATCAGCACGGAAACTTTGATTTCGGAGGTGGAAATCATCTGGATGTTGATGCCTTCTTCGGCCATGGCGCGGAACATTTGCGCCGCCACGCCGGAGTGCGAGCGCATGCCGACGCCGACGATGGAGACTTTGCACACGGTGTCGTCGCCGTTCACTTCGGCTGCGCCGAGGCTGTCTTTCAGGCCGTTCATCAGGTCGAGCGTCTGTTTGTAGTCGCCGCGCGGCACGGTGAAGGAGAAGTCGGTCGTGCCTTGTGCGCCGACGTTTTGGATGATCATGTCCACTTCGATGTTGGCGTCGGCGACGCTGCCGAGTATCTGGTAGGCGATGCCGGGTTTGTCGGAGACGCCGCGCACGTTGATGCGGGCTTGGTTTTTGTCGAATGCGATGCCTTTTACAACGGCTTGTTCCATGTTTTCGTCCTCTTCAAAGGTAATCAGGGTGCCTTCGCCGCCGTCTTCCAGGCTGCTCAATACGCGCAGGCGCACTTTGTATTTGCCGGCGAATTCCACCGAGCGGATTTGCAAAACTTTCGAGCCGAGGCTGGCCAGCTCGAGCATTTCTTCAAAGGAGATGGTGCTCATGCGGCGGGCTTCGGGGACGACGCGCGGGTCGGTGGTGTAGACGCCGTCGACGTCGGTGTAAATCTGGCACTCGTCGGCTTCAAGTGCGGCGGCCAGGGCGACGGCGGAGGTGTCCGAGCCGCCGCGGCCGAGGGTGGAAATGTCGCCGCCTGCAGTCACGCCTTGGAAACCGGCAACGATAACGACGCGGCCTTCTTTCAGGTCGGCGCGCATTTTGCCGTCGTCGATATGGTCGATGCGGGCTTTGGTGTGCGCGTCGTCGGTTT
>CAMURX010000110.1 GCA_947097615.1 uncultured Neisseria sp.
GATACCGCAAACTACCCCCACGCCCGCGAATGCATCCGCATCAGCATCGCCCAAAACGAAGCAACGCTGGAACAAGGTATCGCCGCCATCGCCGACGAAGTGCAACGCGCGTTTGCCGAAGCCGTTTGACACGCAGCCCGCACAAGGCAAAAGGCCGTCTGAAAACCTTTCAGACGGCCTTTTGCCTTGTCTGCCCGTTCTTTTCAGACGGCCGCAAGGACGATTGCCGACAGCCTTAAGAACGGCTGCCGCCTGCCGTTGTTCCTGCCGTGCCGTAGGCGAGGATTTCCACCGTGCCGACAAGACCTCCTTTGCTCTGATCGGTCGGCTGGGAAATGGTGACAGTGTCGATTTTGACGTTGCAGACGGTGTCCGCGCCGAGGGCGGCGGCTTTTTCTTTTAGGCGCAGCAGGGCTTCGCGGCGGGCGCGTTCGAGCAGGGTTTCGTACACGCCGATGCGGCCGCCGATAAGGTTGTGCAGCAGGGCGACGAGGTTGCGGAAGCTGTCGGAGGTGAGGACGACGCTGCCGCAGACCAAGCGGCCACCGGTGAAATCCTGCGGTGGGTGTTTGGCGGCGATTAGGGCGATGTGGCGCAACTCTGCTTCGCGGCGCGCGAGGTCGGCGAGGTGTTTTTTCTCGTTGCGGCGGCCGGTGAAGAAACCGACGGCGATGAGGATTAAGGACAGCCATATCGGCCAGAAGGCGAAGACGAGGGAGAGGGTGCTGTTGTCGGGCTGGTTCACGGCGGCCTCCTAGTCTTCGATGACGACGGCGGTGCCGTAGGCGAAGATTTCGGCGGCACCAGCGGCGACGGAGGCGGTGGAAAAGCGGACGTTGACGACGGCGTTCGCCCCCATCTGCCGCGCCTGTTCGCTCATGCGGGCTATGGCCTCTTCGCGCGCTTCGTTGAGCAGCTCGGTGTAGCCTTTGAGTTCGCCGCCGACGATGTTTTTCAGCCCGGCCATGATGTCGCGGCCGACGTGTTTGGCGCGGACGGTCGAGCCTTGCACGAGGCCGAGGTGGCGGACGATGGTGCGGCCGGGAACGGTTTCGATATTGGTGATGAGCATGGTCGGGTCTCTTTCTTTGGGATTGGCAACAAAACGGGTCGGAGGCCGTCTGAAAAGGGTTCGTATTATAGGAGAAACCGGCGGCAGGCGGCGGTTTCAGACGGCTCAAAGGAAGGCGCTGCCTGTTTGCGGGGTGATAACGGTTTGGAAGTAGTGTTGTTCCCATTGGGTGTAGTCGTCGGGTTCGCTGCTGTCGTAGCCTCTTGTCCAATAGAGGCCGTCTTCGCCGCCGTATGCGGCTTCCATTGCCCAATGATAAACGGTTTCGTGCATGACGTAGTCCAAGCCGTACGGGGCGTGCAGTTGTTGGTCGGACAGGACGTGGCGGTAGAAATGCGATTGGCGGATGCGCTGTTCGGCGCATTCGGGGGTGAGGCGCAGGTAGTGGGTGAGGATGCCGAACATCAGCATCAGGTAGTCGCGTTTGTTGAAGGTTTCTGTTGCGCCGGTGTCGGGGTCGGTGATTTCGATGCCGTTTTTTTCGTCGGCAAACGCGCCGTGGGTTTGTGCGGGCGGGCGGATGCCGTCGGTGATGGGGCGGATGGCGTTTTTGTCGTAGTAGGCCGACCATTGGGCGTAGTCGTCGGGCAGGTCGGCGGTGTAGCCTTGTGCGGCGTAGTCTTCGCCGTAAACGGTTTGCATGGCGAGGCGGTATTCGCTGCCGAAGGCGGTGAGGGCGGCGATTTCGCCATCGGTGTGCAGGGAAACGGGGTGGCGGGCGGTTCTGTGCCGTTTGGGTAGGGCAGCCGAATCGGTGGGGACGGCTGCGGCCATGATGCGGCGGTAGGCGGATGATGCGCGTATCAGCCGTTCGGCGCGTTCGGGGGCGATGCGCAGATAGTGGGTGAGGATGCCGAATATCAGCATCAGGCAGGTGCGTTGGGTGAAACGGGTTTCTCCGCCGCTTTTTTTGCTGATGAGGATGACGGTTTTTTCGGCTTCGGGAAAAGTTCCGCAGGGTGTCGGCATGGGGTGATCCTTTGTTGGGAGGCCATCGGAAAGGCAGGCGGCGGGATGTTTTCAGACGGCCTTCTGTCCGTCGGAGGCCGTCTGAAAAGGTTTTCCTGCTTTTTCAGACGGCCTTGGTGTCGGCAGGGGCGAGGGCAAGGAGGGCTTCGCGGCTGCGGGCAAGAAAGCTTTCTTTGTCTTCGTGGTCGTGCAGGCGCAGGGGTTGGCCGATATGCACTTCGCACAGCAGGGGCACGGGGAGGATTTTGCCTTTGGGCAGGACGCGGCTGATGTTGTCTATCCAGATGGGGACGAGTTCGGTGTCGGGGCGGGCGCGGGCGAGGTGGTAGATGCCGGATTTGAAGGGGAGCAGGCGGGTTTGGTCGTCGGTGTTGCGCGTGCCTTCGGGGAAGAGGATGAGGGAGTCGCCCGCGTCGAGGGCGGCGGCTATTTGTTCGGTGATGTCCTGCGGGCGGCCGCTGTCGCGCGGGATGAGCAGGGCGTTGAAGACGTTGCGGATGATGAAGCGTTTCAGACGGCCTGTGAGCCAGTAGTCGGATCCGGCGACGGGGCGGGCGGCGGTGCGCCAGCGGCGGGGCAGGGAAATCCAGACGAGCATGAAGTCGCCGTGGCTGCCGTGGTTGGCGTAGTAGACTTTGCGCTGCGGGGCGAAGGGGAATTTGCCGCTGCTTTGCGGTTTGACGCCGGTGAGGAAGGAAACGGTAAGGCAGAGCGCCTGGTCGGTGAGCCAGGCGAGCTGTTTTTTCAGGAAGGCTTTCATGGCTGCGCTCCGTCGGTTTTGGCGGCGCGCTCTTCGAGGGCGCGGGCGATGTCGCGGGTGCGCAGGACGCAGGTGGCGGCGCTGCCTATGGTGATGATGGCGAGGGCGGCGGTGAGGCTGTGGGCGCTGCCGAGGCTGAGTTGCTCGGCGGCGGCGGCGAGGCAGGCGGCGGTTAAGACGGCCATGCGGTGCTGTTTGGCCATCGGGCCGCGGAAGCTCTGTGCCAAGCCGGTGCTGCCGCCGAAAACGCGGATGTAGGCGGTGAAGGCGGCAAGGAGGGCGGCAAGCCAGCCGAGCCAGCCTGCGCCGCAGGCGTAGCCGAGGGCAACGAGGAGGAGGCTGTCGGAGAGGCGGTCGGGCAGTTCGTTGTAGAGTTCGCCCGCCGCCGTTTTTTTGCCGCCTTCGACGGCGACCATGCCGTCGATGAGGTTGCACAGCAGGCGCAGTTGGATGAAGAGGGCGCAGGCGGCGAGGGCGGCGGGGGTCTGCCCGGGCAGGATGAGGAAGAATGCGCCTGCTGCTGCTGCGGCGCTGCTCAGGCAGGAGATTTGGTTGGGGGTGATTTGGCCGTTGCGGGCGATGGCGGCGGCCAGTTTGCGCATCAGGCCGCTGTTGCGGGCGGAGATGGGGCGGCGGTTTTCGGTCATGGCGGGCTTTCTTGGGCGGGTTGGGGGCGGTTTTGCGGCACGGGAGGTTTTCACTTCGTTGAAGCTGCGCTTTCAGACGGCCTTTTTGCGTTGGAAGGCGGCGGCGAAGAAGCCGTCGGTGTGGTGGGCGGCGGTGTTGAGGTGCAGGTAGCGGCCGGTGTCAAGGGGGACTTTTTGGGCGGCGAGCAGTTTGGCACAGTCGAGCGGTTCGAAGTCGGGGTGTTCGGCCAAAAAGTGTTCGGCCTGCCGCTCGTTTTCTTCGGGCAGGATGCTGCATGTGGCGTAGACGAGGAGGCCGCCGGGGGCGGTGAGTTCGGCGGCGGCGGCGAGGATGCTGTGCTGCTGCGACACGAGTTTGGCTATGGTGTCGGGCGACTGGCGGTATTTGAGGTCGGGGTTGCGGCGCAGGGTGCCGAGGCCGGAGCAGGGGGCGTCGACCAGAACGCGGTCGGCTTTGCCTTTCAGACGGATTATGCGCGGGTCGTGTTCGCTGCCGATGCGCTCGGGATGGATGTTGGTGAGGCCGGCGCGGGTCATGCGCGGTTTGAGGTTGGCGAGGCGTTTTTCGGCGACGTCGAAGGCGTAGATGCGGCCTTTGTTGGCCGTCATGGCGCCGATGGCGAGGGTTTTGCCGCCTGCACCGGCGCAAAAGTCGACGACGATTTCTCCGCGTTTGGCGCCGAGGAGCAGGGCGAGGAGCTGGCTGCCTTCGTCCTGCACTTCGAGTGTGCCGTCGAGAAAGAGGGGGTGGCCGTGCAGGGCGGCTTTGTCGTGCAGGCGGATGCACCAGGGGGAATAGGGTGCGGCTTCGGCTTTCAGGCCTTCTTCTTGCAGGGCGGCGAGCACTTTGTCGCGGCGGGCTTTGAGGGTGTTGACGCGCAGATCGAGCGGGGCGGGGCGGGCGGCGCTGCGGCCGAAGGTGAGGATGTCTTCGTCGGCAAAACCGTTGCCGCGCAGGGTGTCGGTCAGCCACTGCGGCAGTTCGGCGGCGGTGTGGAGGCCGTCTGAAAACTCGGTTTTGCGGGCTTTGAGGGAGGCAAGAAAGGCTTTTTCTTCCGCACCGGCGAGGTTTTCCAGTTGGCTGACGTTGAAGCCGCGCCCGAGAACGAGGGCGGCGAGGACGGCTTTTTCCGGCTGCGCGTGCGGGCGGCGGATGGCGGCGGCGATTTTTTGGTAGTGGCGGATGGCGGCGAAGACGGTTTCAGCGATTTCGCCCCTGTCTTGGCGGCCGAGTTTTTTGTGGGAGCGGAAGTAGGCGGAAACGGCGGCGTCGGCGGGCTGGCGGAAGGTGAGGACTTCGGCCGAGAGCGCGGCGGCGTGTTTGAATTGTGCGGGGGTCATGGCGGTTGCGGCGGCAGGGAATGAAAGGCGCGGATTATAGCAAAAGGCCGTCTGAAAAACGGTTTCAGACGGCCTTTGGTGTTTTGCGCCATACGGGCGGCCTGCGGCGGGTTTAGAAAAAAGTTCCCGCTTTGACAAACCGTTTGGCGTAATAGGGTTTGCTCAGGCTTTCGGTCTGCACGCTGCTGCCGGAGTGTGAGGCGTGGAGGAATTGGCCGTTGCCGATATACAGGCCGACGTGGGAGACGCCGCGGCCGGAGGTGTTGAAAAACACCAGATCGCCCGTTTGTAGATCCTGCGTGCGGATGGTGCGGCTGGCGGCGGCCATGTCGCGCGAGCTGCGCGGCAGGCTGACGCCGATGGCGTTTTTGTAGACATACTGCACCATGCCGCTGCAATCGAAACCGCTGTCGCTGCTGCCGCCCCAACGGTAGGGCGTGCCGACCAGATCCATGCTGTGCAGCATCAGCTCCTGTCCGCCTGCGGTACGACCGATGTGGGTGATGCGGATGGTTTGGGCGCTGCGGGCGGGTTTGCTTTTGTGCGCGGTGGCGGCGGGTTTTCTGATGCCGCCGCAGGCTGCCAGTTGCAGCAGGGCGGCGCAGAGAAGGAGGCGGATGGCGGGTTTCACGGATGGGTTTCCAAAAACGGCTTCAGACGGCCTTTGTGCTGTTTGCGGCTGCGGGGCGTTTATTTTTCGCGCCACATCAGATAGTCGCGCAGCGGCGGCACGGGCGGGTTGAGGCAGTGGGGACAGATACCGGTGACGTCTTCGTCATCGTATTCTTCAATATGCAGGGCGTTGGGGTCGAAACGCGCCTGTTGCATCACGGCCTGCGCCAGCGCCTGTTCCTGCACTACGTCGAAATCGAAGCGGCCGAGGATTTCGGCCAAGAGGGCGGTTTCGGCGGGGCTGAACGGCGCGCTGTGCGTTTCGATGATGCGGATGTAGTCGGCATTGCGGATTTTGTCGCGGAGCAGTTGCTGCATGGAGGGGCTTTCTGTGTGTGTTTGTGCCGTTTCAGACGGCCTGGGGGCTGTTGACATTCGGCTTGCGGGACGGTTTTTTGCCAAAAACGCCGCCGCAAGGCTGAATGTTAACAGCCCCTAAGAGAAGTCGGGCAGCTGCGCGGCGATACGGCGGGCGTTTTCTATCGGGCCGAGGTTGCTGCCGAAGCAGGGCAGGGCGCAGTCGGCA
>CAMURX010000111.1 GCA_947097615.1 uncultured Neisseria sp.
CGGACAGCATGGAGCGCATCATTTCTTTTTCGCCGGCGGGGAAGATGTCGACGATACGGTCGACGGTTTTGGCCGCGCCGGTGGTGTGCAGGGTGCCGAATACCAAGTGGCCGGTTTCGGCGGCGGTGAGGGCGAGGCCGATGGTTTCGGGGTCGCGCATCTCGCCCACGAGGATCACGTCCGGGTCTTCACGCAGGGCGGAGCGCAGGGCGTTGGCGAAGCTGTGGGTGTGTTCGTGCAGCTCGCGCTGGTTGATGAGGCATTTTTTGCTCTCGTGCACAAACTCGATCGGGTCTTCGATGGTGAGGATGTGCGAGGAGTGGGTTTCGTTGATGTAGTTGATCATCGCCGCCAGGGTGGTGGATTTGCCCGAACCGGTCGGGCCGGTTACCAGCACGAGACCGCGCGGGTTTTCCGAGATTTTTTGGAAAATGCGCGGCGCTTTGAGGTCTTCCAGCGTCAGCACTTTGCTGGGAATGGTACGGAACACAGCGGCGGGGCCGCGGTTGGTGTTGAACGCGTTGACACGGAAGCGGGCGACGTTGGGCAGCTCGAAGGAAAAGTCGGTTTCCAGGTTTTGCTGGTAGTTTTTGCGCTGCAAATCGTTCATCACGGAAGTGATCATATGGCCGACTTCCTCGGCGTTCATTTCCGGCAGGTTGATGCGGCGCACGTCGCCGTGCACACGGATCATCGGCGGCAGGCCGGCGGAGAGGTGTAAGTCGGATGCTTTGTTTTTCACGCCGAACGCGAGTAGGTCGGTAATCTGCATAATGTGGCCTTTGTCTTTTTCAGTTACAATTTCTTGCAAAAAATAACGCGGCATTTTAAATAAGAACGCCGCTTTATTCCATGCAAATCTGCGGAAATTTCAAAAAAACTTCCAAATCAACCATCTAACCATGTCAACCCTGCAACAGAACTATGTAAAGACCGTGCGGCGGCTTGCCGAAGCGGCGCAACGCGCGCAGAGGCCGTCTGAAAGCGTGCATCTGGTGGCCGTGTCCAAAACCTTTCCTGCCGCCGACATCCGTGAGGTGTATGCCGCAGGCCAGCGCGATTTCGGTGAAAACTACATACAGGAGTGGTTTGGCAAAACCGAAGAGCTGGCCGATTTGCCCGATATTGTCTGGCACCTTATCGGCGATGTGCAGTCGAACAAAACGCGGCAGGTGGCCGAACGTGCCCATTGGGTGCACACCATAGGCCGTCTGAAAACCGCGCGGCGTTTGAGCGAACAGAGGCCGTCTGAAATGCCGCCTTTACAGGTGTGCATCGAAGTGAATATTGCAGGCGAAGCGGCCAAGCACGGCGTGCCGCCCGACGAGGCCGTTGCGCTGGCAGTCGAAGTAGCCAAGCTGCCCAATATTCAGGTGCGCGGTTTGATGTGTGTGGCCGAAGCGGGCGCAGACGAAGCGGCCTTGAAAAAACAGTTTGACACCATGCGCGGCCTGCTGGCCGATTTGAACGCGGCGGGCGTGGCGGCGGATGTGTTGTCGATGGGTATGTCGGGCGATATGGAAACGGCGGTTTCCTGCGGCGCAACCCATGTCCGCATCGGCAGCGCGATATTCGGGCGGCGGGAATACCCGCAGGCCATCTGAAACCTGTTCAGAAACGTCATTCCCGCATGGGTTTGGCGGGAACGGCCTCAACAGCATCCAAGCCGATACGTTTAACCATAATAAAGGAGTGAAACCATGAACATCTATTTTCTCGGCGGCGGCAATATGGCTTCCGCCATTGCGGGCGGGCTGGTGAAACAGGGCGGCTACCGTGTGCACTTGGCCGACCGCAGCCAAGAGACGCGCGAACGTTTGGCGGTGGAACTCGGCGCCACCGTGTCCGAGCGCCTGCCCGACTTGGGCGCGGACGACGTTTTGGTGCTGGCTGTTAAACCGCAGGATATGCAGGCCGCCTGCACGGGCGTGAAAACGGGCGGCGCGCTGGTGTTGTCGGTGGCGGCGGGCTTGGGCATCGACACGCTGTCGTCCTATTTGGGCGGCACGCGGCGCATCGTGCGCGTGATGCCCAACACACCTGCCAAAATCGGCATGGGCATCTCCGGCCTGTTTTCAGACGGCCTGCCGCAGGCAGACAGGGACACCGCCGAGCGCATCATGAACAGCGTCGGCCAAACCGTATGGCTCGACAGCGAAGACGGCATGCACCGCATCACCGGCATCAGCGGCAGCGGCCCGGCCTATGTCTTCTACCTGCTCGAAGCCCTGCAAACCGCCGCCGAACAGCAGGGTTTCAGCCGCGAAGACGCGAAAAAACTCAGCCTCGCCACCTTCCGGGGCGCGGTGGCGCTGGCGGCGCAAAGCGGCGAAGACTTCGCCCTGCTGCGGCAAAACGTCACCTCCAAAGGCGGCACCACCCACGAAGCCGTCGAAACCTTCAAAGAGCGCCATGTCGCCGAATCCATTGCCGCAGGCGTCGAAGCCTGCGTCGAACGTTCGCGCGAACTGGCGCGGCAGTTTGAGGCCGTCTGAAATCCGAAAACGGCTGCAAGCCTGTTCCGTAAAAATGTAAGCGAAACGAAAAACGGCGGAGCGCCGTTTGTTTCATGCTATGATGCGCAACCCGTTTCCGACGGGTTGCTTTTTTTTTTCAGCACGACGTGCCGTAGCACACTGAAAACACGGCACTTTCCGAAGAACAATCAGCACGAGAAGCAAAATGGCCAAACTGACCGAACAAGACATCATCAACTGGAACGGCCCGGAAGATGATTACATGAACGAAGACCAGCTCGCGTTTTTCCGCGAACTGCTCGTCAAACAGCAGGACGAACTGATCGGCAACGCGAGCGACACCGCCGCCGAGCTGAAAAAGCACGAAACCGCCCCCGATCCCGCCGACCGCGCCACGCAGGAAGAGGAATACGCCCTCGAGTTGCGCACCCGCGACCGCGAACGCAAGCTCCTGAACAAAATCCAAGCCTCGCTGCGCCTGATCGACGAAGGCGAATACGGCTACTGCCAAGACACGGGCGAACCCATCGGCCTCAAACGCCTGCTCGCCCGCCCCACCGCCACCCTGTCCGTCGAAGCGCAGGAGCGGCGAGAACGCATGAAAAAACAATTCGCCGACTGATTCTCCCCGATAAAGGCCGTCTGAAAAGCCGGGTTTGCCGCCGCGCCCCCGCTTTTCAGACGGCCTTTTCCTGCCCGCAAGCGCGGGCGTGTGCATCCATTCCGCTATATAATCCGCCCCTTTTCCGTCCGCAAACACCAGCCATGAACATCTTTTACGAAGAATCCGGCCAGTTCAAAGTGGCCGCCGTCGTGCAGAAAAACGACGCCACCTACCAGGCCGACACCCTGCACGGCAAGCGCACCAAAGTCAAAGCCGCCAACGTGTTCGCCGAGTTCGACGGCGACGCCGCCGCCTTCCTTGAACGCGCGCAGGCCGAAGCGGCGCAAATCGACACCGATCTTTTATGGGAAACCTGCGGCGAAGAAGAATTTTCCGCCGCCGACATTGCCGCCGAATATTTCGGCCACACCCCGAACAAACACGAGCTGGCCGCCACCCTCGTCGCCCTCTACGCCGCGCCGATGTATTTCTACAAAAAAGCCAAAGGCGTGTTTAAAGCCGCGCCCGCCGAAACCCTGAAACAGGCGCTGGCGGCCGTCGAACGCAAAAAACAGCAGGACGAAATGATGGAAGGCTGGATAGCGAGGCTGAAAAACAAAGAAATGCCGTCTGAAATCGCCGCCGACCTGAAAACCATCCTGCACGCGCCCGACAAACAGGCGCTCACCTACAAAGCCTTCGCCAAAGCCGCCGACGCCCTCAAACTCAGCCCTTACGAACTTGCCCGCCAAACCGGTGCCGTCGCCTCCCTGCCGCAATTCCTGCTCGACGGCTTCGAGCTGCAACACTTCCCCGAAGGCACGCAGGCGCCCGCCGCCCCTCTGCCGCCGCTGCCCGAACTGCCGGCAGCCGAAGGCGTTGCCGCCTTCTCCATCGACGACGAATCCACCACCGAAGTGGACGACGCCCTCTCCGTGCAAACCCTGCCCGACGGCCGCCGCCGCATCGGCATCCACATCGCCGCACCCGCCCTCGCCATCGCGCCCGACAGCGACATCGAGCGCACCATCTTCAAGCGCCAGAGCACCGCCTACTTCCCCGGCGGCAAAATCACCATGCTGCCCGACAACTGGATTGCCGCATTCAGCCTCGACGAAGGCAAAACCCAACCCGCCGTCAGCATCTATTTCGACGTAGACGAACACTTCCAAGTTTCCAACCCCGTCTGCAAAACCGAACGCGTCTTCATCGCCGACAACCTGCGCATCCAAACCATAGAGCCGCATTTCAACCGCGATACCGGCACAGAAGGCGGCCAAGCCTTCCCGCACCACGACGATATGGCTTGGTTCTACCGCCTGGCTGTCGAATTACAGAAACAGCGCGGCAAATACGAACCCGACCGCCCCGCGCAATACGACTACGGCATCGACATCCTTGCCGACGGCCGGGTTGCCGTAACCGTGCGCGAGCGCAACTCGCCCATCGACACACTGGTGAGCGAAATGATGATACTCGCCAACAGCACCTGGGCGCAGATGCTCGACGAAGCCGATTTGGGCGGCCTCTTCCGCGTCCAGCCCGCCTTGGGAAAAGTGCGCATGAGCACCCGCTCCGAGCCGCACGTCGGCATGGGCGTGCAACACTACGGCTGGTTCACCTCGCCCCTGCGCCGCGCCGCCGACTACGTCAACCAAAAACAGCTCCTGTCGCTCATCGACCCCGCCGCCGCGCCGCGCTACACCGGCAACGACGCCGCTCTCTTCGCCGAACTGCGCGACTTCGACACCGCCTACACCGCCTATCAGGACTTCCAGCGCGAGATGGAACACTATTGGAGCCTCGTCTGGCTGCAACAGCAGCAGGCCGCCGAACTCGAAGCCGTCGTATTAAAAGAAGACCTCGTGCGCATCAACGGCCTGCCCCTCGTCACCCGTGCCACCGGCATCCCGCTCGAACTGCCGCCGCGCACCACCGTCAGACTGAAAATCACCGGCCTCGATACGGAAAAACGCTTTATCGCCCTGAGCTATCTCAACGCCGTGGTCTGACCCGCCCGGCAACACGCAACAGGCCGTCTGAAAACCCTGATTCGGGGTTTCAGACGGCCTGTGTTTTTTCAGACGGCCTTCAATCCGTTTCCTCCGCCTGCGGGGGAAGGCCGGGGCGGGTACAAAGCGCATACCTGTCCGCGAACATTGTTTCTGCCGAAACAACACCCCCACCCCAACCCTCCCCCGCGCGAGCGCAGGAGAGGGAGCGGGTTTCAGACAACCTCCAAAGCGGCCTGAAAATCCAAAGACAGCCTGAAAAATTTTCAATAAGCATCACAATCACAAGCAGCCTGAAAGCCGCAAAACGGCTTTCAGGCTGCTTTCAGTTTTCCGCAAACGCGGCCAAGTCTTCGCGGCGGTCGAACAGGGCTTTGACCGGCGGCTGGTGGCTAATGCCGATGACAAGGGTGTCGGGCAGCTCGCTTTTGAGCAGGCGCAGCAGGGCGGTGGCGGAATCGTCGTCGAGCTGGTTGGTTGCTTCGTCGAGAAACAGGATGTCGGGGCGGGTGATCAGGGCGCGGGCGAGGCTGATGCGCTGCTGTTCGCCGCCGGTGAGGTGTTCGCGCCAGCGGAAAAGCAGGACTTTGCGCAGTCAGTTGCCGCAGGCGACGAAGGCGGTTACGAGGGTGATGTAAACGAGGTATTCGAGTATCAGCGCGGGCATGGCGCGGCCGTCGAAGGCGGCGAGGGCGTCGTAGAAGGTTTTGTTCCAGTCGGTAATCAGCACGCCGACGCGGACGATGGCCAGCGAGAAGCCGACCACGGCGGCCAAGAGCAGCCAGTTGTACCAGGGGTTTTGCCGCAGCCAGAAGGGGGCGGCAAGGG
>CAMURX010000112.1 GCA_947097615.1 uncultured Neisseria sp.
GCAGCAGCTTGCTCAGCGCAATGCCGCCGCCAAACAGCAGCAGCACGCCCCAGTCGGTATTGCGCGCCACTTCGCGCCAGCGCACCACGCCGAACACCACCACCGCCACCGCCGCAGTCAGTGCCACGAAAGTATCGGGGTTTTTGATGCCGAAACGCTCTTCAATCTGCTTGCCCAGCACCCACGCCACCGCAGCGGCCAGAAAAATCAGCAGCGCAATCACGCGGTGCAGCGTCCACGGAATGTCTTCGTGTTCCACCTGCACTTTGGCCGATAGATTGGGCTTGAGCACGACAAACAGCGAAAACAGCATCAGCGGCAAAAGTGCCAGCATCATCGGCAGGCCGAACTTCATCCAGCCGGCAAAATCCAGATTCAGCGCTTTGGCGGCAATCGCGTTGGGCGGCGAGCCGACCACCGTGCCCAGGCCGCCGATGCTGGCGCAGTAGGCGATGCCCAAGAGCACGAAGACAAAGGTGTTGCGGTCTTTTTCCTTGTCCAGATGGCTCATCAGCCCCATTGCCAGCGGCAGCATCATCGCCGCCGTGGCCGTGTTGCTGATCCACATCGACAAAAAGGCGGTAACAGCAAACAGCAGGTGCACGGCGACAAAAGTATTGCCGCGCGAGAGCGAAATCAGCCACACGGCGATTTTGCGGTCGAGCTTTTGCATATGCAGCGCCGTCGCCAGCGCGAAGCCGCCGAAAAACACATAGATAATCGGGTCGGCAAAGCCCGCCAGCGCGGCCTTGGTGTCCATATCGGGGATTTTGAACAGAATGGCAAACAGCGGCACGATCAGTGCGGTAACAGTAATGTGCACCGCTTCGGTAAACCACATAATCGCCACGAAGGCCAGAATGGTCAGCCCCTTATTGACATCGCTGTCGTAGGGCAGGATTTGGTAGAGCACCGCACTGATAAGCGCGGCAACGATGGCGATTACCAGCCCGCGAAAATCGGTTATCGGCGCCTGCGCGCTCAATAACTCGACGTTTTCCGGCTGCTGTTCGCTTTTCGGTTTGTCGGTCATGGAAATCTCTCCCGGGTTGGATTTTTCTTGCGGCGGTTTACCCGCCTGCCGCATAAGATAACATAAGTTTACACAACGGCGCAAAAAGGATTGCGCGAACGGCGAAAGGACGTCTGAAAAGGCTGCGGGACGGGTTTGCGGGCGGCGCAAGGGCAGGGCGGACAACAGGCCGTCTGAAAAGCGGGGGCGCTGCGTAGTTGGCGGCGGCAAAGCAAAAAGGCCGTCTGAAAACCCTATTTCGGGTTTTCAGACGGCCTTTTCAGACGGCCTTCCTGCCTGCGTCAGGCAAACAGGCGGCAGGCCGCATAGGAGATGGCGCCGCCGCCGATCAGCAGCCAGAGCGCCAAAAGGGCGGCCAGCAGCAGCGCCCGCATGCCCGCCTGATGCACGCTCTGCCAGCGCGTGCTGAAGCCGAGGGCGAACATCGCCACCGTCAGTAGAAAAGTGTCGGCCTGCAAAATGCCGCCGTGCAGCGCTTGGGGCAGCGGCACGAAGCTGTTGAACACCGCCGCCGCGATAAAGCCCAGAGCGAACCACGGCACGGACGCGCCGCCGCCAGCGTCCGCGCCGCCGTTAAAACGTCGCATCAGGCGCGGCAGCAGCAGCAAAAAGGGCGCGAGCAGCAGCACGCGGATCATTTTGGTAATCACCGCCACGTCGGCCGTGACCGAGTTCACCGCCGCGCCCGCCGCCGCCACCTGCGCCACTTCGTGCACTGTCGCGCCCGTGTAGATGCCCCAGCCGAACCATGCGGCATCGGGTGCACCGTGCGGCAGCAGCGCCGCCGCCATCAGCGGGTAAACAAACATCGCCAGCGTGCCGAACACCACCACCGTCGCCACCGCCACGCCCACGGCCGCCTCTTTCGCCTTCAACACCGGCTGCGCCGCCAGCACCGCCGCCGCACCGCAAATCGCGCTGCCCGCGCCCACCAGCGCCGCCGTGTCGGCATCCAGCCGCAGCCGTCTGCCCAGATACAGCGCCAGCATAAATGTGCCCGCCACAACGCACATGTCCGCCAAAAGCGCCGGCCAGCCCGCATACAGCAGCTGCGGCACGGTGATGCGGAAACCGTAAAACACGATGCCCAGCCGCAGCAGCGTGCCCTTGGCAAACAGCACGGCATCGCCCAAAGCCGCCGTGTGGCGGTTAAGCGGGCTGTTGCCCGCCGCCATGCCCAGCACGATGGCGAGCGTCAGCGGGCTGACGCCCGACTCGCGGAAAAACGGCAGCGAAGCGACGGCCATGCACAGCGCGGCCGCCGCCGCAAAGGGAATCAGTGTGTGGATTTTTTTGGGGGACATGGTTTTCTCCTTTGTTGTTTTGCTTTTTTACTTCGTTGAAACTGCGCTTTCAGAAACGTCATTCCCGAGTAGGCGGGAGCGGCCAAAACCGCAGGGCGCGGTTTCGCACGGCGGGCTATCTTAACACCGATTTACCTTGTGGCGGCATGGGAGGGCGGTAGGAGAAGAGGGAAGAGGCCGTCTGAAAAACGGCAAAGGGCTCCTGTTAAACAGAAGCCCTTTGCCGTTTTCATTTTCTTGAAATCTTGTTTTCAGACAGCCGGATATGTCGGATATTTAGTTGCGCTTGAATTTTTTCGGCAGGTTGACCCGGGCGGTTTTGTGTTTTTGTTCCAGCCTGTCGGGCGCGGAAATATCTTGTAGGTTTTTGGCGTAGGCGGTGTGTTCTGCCGCATCCGAATAGGTTTTCAGACGGCCTTTATGGCCGTCTGAAAAGCGGAAAACGCCGTTTACAGAAGCAGCGATTTGCCGTTGTGCGGGTTGGCGGCTCTGACAGCGGCTAGGAGGGCGGGGAAGTCGAGGCCGTATTGCTGCGCGAGTTTGCCCGCGCGTTTTTTCAGGGCGTCGAAGTGCGTTTCGCGCGGACTTTGTTTGAAGGCGGCGACGGCGATGTTGCCGTGGCTCTCGGCGGGAATGTGCAAGACGCGGCCGTCGAAGCAGCGGGACAGGGTTTCGACGAAGCGGGGGAAACGGCGGTCGCCGCTCCACCAGTTGGTGACGAAGATGCCGTCTGAAGACAGGGCGCGGCGGCAGTCTTGGAAAAATTCGGCGGTGACGAGGCTGTCGATGATTTGTTCGCCGTCGAAGCCGTCGACCAGCAGGATGTCGGTGCCGCCGAGCAGGGTTTTGACATATTGCGCGCCGTCGGCTTCGACGATTTCGAAGTTCTGTCCTTCAAACGGCAGTTCGAACAGGCTGCGGGCGACGGCGATAACCTGGGGATTGATGTCGACGGCGGTTTGCCGCGTGTCGGGCAGGTACGCGTCTATCCAGCGGGCGAACGAGCCGCCGCCGAGGCCGATTTGCGTGATGTGGGCGGGCGGGTCGGCAAAGAGCAGCCAGGCCATCATGGCGCGGCTGTACGAGAGGACGAGTTCGGCGGGCTTGTCGAGGCTCATCGAGCTTTGGATGGTGCTGCTGCCCAGATGCAGGGAGCGGATGCCGTTTTCTTCGGAGATGCCGACTTCGGGCAGGGCGTCGCGGGCGGGGCGCAGGCGGCGGTAGGGATGGCGGGGCGGCATTATTCGGCTTCTTCAATCCAAGCCTGCTGCACGGCTTCGAGAATGCGCTCGCCGCAGCGGGCAGGGTCGTCGTCGAACTCGGGCAGGGCGAGAATCATGTCGCGCAACTGGGTGAAGCGCAGGGTTTTGGGGTCGATGCTTTCGCCGTGTAAATCGTAAAGCTCTTCGGCGATGCGTTGGGTGTCGGTCCATTTCATCATCGGCTTCCTTATGTGTTGTTTTTCATATGTTGTTTTTCGCGAAGAGGCCGTCTGAAAGATATGGGCCGACTTGTGTCGGGTTATGACCCAGCCTACATTGGTATTCAGACGGCCTTTGGTTTTAATGGTCTTCGCGGGCGTGGTTGATGGTGTATTTGGGGATTTCGACGATCAAGTCTTCGTCGGCCACAACAGCCTGACAACTCAGGCGCGAGTCGGCTTCCAAGCCCCAAGCCTGGTCGAGCAGGTCTTCTTCAAGCTCGGTCGGCTCTTCCATGCTGTCGAAACCTTGGCGGATGATGACGTGGCAGGTGGTGCAGGCGCAGGATTTTTCGCAGGCGTGATCGACTTCGATGTCGTGGTCGAGCAATACGTCGAGTACGGTTTTGCCCTCGGGTGCGTCTTCGATGACCGCACCTTCGGGGCAGAGTGTGGCGTGTGGGAGTACGGTGATTTTGGGCATTGTTTTTTCTCTTTATGAAAGTGGTTTGGGTTTTGCCGTTTCAGACGGCCTGTGTGCCGTCTGTATGGTTTATGTCGATTTCGATGCCTTTGTTTTTTAGGTTTTGCAGGCATTCGGCCAAATAAGCGTCGTCGTGTTCGGGGTAAACGGGGCTACCGGTGGTTTCAACGGTTTCCAATGGTTCGGCCGGCAGGCTTTTGCCGCGATATTCGGGCGCGAGCCATTGCGCGTCGGGGCGGTAGCCGCGTTTTTGCATTTCCTGCATGACGAGCAGGTGGTAGCGGTAAAGCAGGCTGCGCGGATGGCGGAACACATAATTCACCGTCGCGTGCGGCCTGCCCCAGCCCGCGCCGCGTAGGGCGGCGCATTCGCGGTGCTGTCCCAAAAGCTGGGCGCGGGGCAGGTGGGGAATGAGGGCTTCGTGCCAGAGGCGCATATTGTTTTACCTTTTCAGACGGCCTTTGGTGTGCCAATGTTTCCAACAGGCCGTCTGAAACCGTTGTCCGTTTAAATATCGTCCACGCTTTGGCCGGTGAGGGCGCGTTGGATATTGCGGTTCATGCGTTTGGCAGCGAAGTTGTCTGTGGCGTTGCCCAAGTCGGACACGGCGGCGCGGATTTCTTCGGCGCTGCCGCTGTTCAGACTGCCTTCGAGCGCGGCGATGCTGCTTTGGATGGCGGCAAGCTCGGCTTCGTCGAGCAGGTCGGCATCGAGTTCCAGCGCGGCGGCTACGGCACCGAGCAACCCTTCGGCTTCGACGGCGGCTTCGGCGCGGGCGCGGGCGGCCATGTCTTCGGCGGCGTTGGCCATGCTGTCTTTGAGCATTTGCGTGATGGTGTCGTCGTCGAGGCCGTAGGAGGGCTTGACTTCGATTTGCGCCTGCACGCCGGTGGACTGCTCCTGCGCGGATACCGACAACAGGCCGTCTGCATCGACTTGGAAGGTAACGCGGATACGCGCCGCGCCGGCGGCCATTGGCGGAATGCCGCGCAGGGTGAATTTGGCGAGGCTGCGGCAGTCGGACACCAATTCGCGCTCGCCTTGTACGACGTGAACGGTCATGGCGGTTTGGCCGTCTTTGAATGTAGTGAAATCTTGGGCGCGGGCGGTGGGGATGGTGGAATTGCGCGGGATGATTTTTTCGGCGAGGCCGCCGTAGGTTTCGAGGCCGAGCGACAGGGGAATCACGTCGAGCAGCAGCCATTCGCCGGCGGTTTTGTTGCCCGCAAGTACATCGGCCTGCATGGCCGCGCCCAACGCGACGACTTGGTCGGGGTTGAGATTGTTGAGCGGCGTTTGGCCGAAGAAGGTGGCCACGGCCTGCTGGATGTGCGGCATACGGGTCGAGCCGCCTACCATAATCACGCCTTTGATGTCGGCTTTGGACACGCCCGCGTCTTTGAGCGCCTGCTTCACCGGTTCGATGGTTTTTTGCACCAGATGGCGCGTCAGCTCTTGAAATTCTTGGCGGGTAACGGTGGTGCGGATTGGGCGGCCGTCTGAAAGCTCGGTTTCGATGCGGGTTTGCTCGCGGTCGGTCAACTCTTCTTTGGCGCGGCGGGCAAGCGAGAGCAGGAGTTGGCTGTCTTGGTCGGATAATTGCGACAGACCGAGTTGTTCGAGTAGGTGGCAGAACAGGCGTTGGTCGAAATAGTCGCCGCCCAAGG
>CAMURX010000113.1 GCA_947097615.1 uncultured Neisseria sp.
CCACCCTTCCCTGCTGCCCGCCTTCCCCGGCCTGCACACCCACCGCCGCGCCCTCGATGCGGGCTGCCGCCTCGCCGGCTGTACCATCCATTTTGTCACCGCCGAACTCGACTGCGGCCCCGTTATCGCGCAAGGCGCCGTGCCCGTTTTCGACAGTGATACCGCCGACACGCTCGCACAGCGCGTCCTCGCCGTAGAACACAAACTGCTGCCGCAGGCCGTCGCCGACTTCGCCGCAGGCCGTCTGAACATATCCGGCAACCGCGTCAGCAGCATCCGTACTGCCGATGCGGACGCATTTTTGTCCAACTGACCGTCTTTTCTATCCAACGCAGCAAAAAGCCGTCTGAAAACGGCTGCAGCTTTCAGACGGCCTTTTTGTGCGCAAAACGGTACGGGGATTCCGATCCGTGCCGAAAGCGATCAAGACTTTCCGCTCCAATACGGTCAGGCCGATTCTCGACGTCTGTCCTTTTACTGCCGACACCAAGTGCGCATACCCTACCGTCACCGTCGAATTCCTGCCAACAGCGTTGCGGATGAAATTCAAACAGACAAAATGTCTGCGTGTCCATTTGGCAGACAAAGTAAAACCGCCGTCCCGGCAGGACAGCGGTTTTGTACATCACAAGCTGCTTGGCAGAAATCAGCCCTGCGCTTTGCGGGCAGGCAGTTTTTCTTTGATGCGGGCAGCTTTGCCGGTCAGGCCGCGCAGGTAGTACAGCTTGGCGCGGCGCACGTCGCCGCGGCGTTTGACTTCGATTTTTTCAACATTGGGAGAGTAAAGCTGGAAGGTACGCTCGACGCCTTCGCCGCTGGAGATTTTGCGGACGATGAAGTTGCTGTTCAGGCCGCGGTTGCGGCGGGAGATAACGACACCTTCGTAAGCCTGCAGACGGCTGCGGTTACCCTCCACTACGCGTACGGATACGACGACAGTGTCGCCCGGGGCGAATTCAGGGATGGTTTTGTTCAGGCGGGCGATTTCTTCCTGCTCGAGTTGCTGGATCAGATTCATGGTTTTTCCTAAATTATGATTGGATGTCCCGTTGCTCCTGCTTGATTTTCTGCAAGAGGCGGGCTTCCTGTGGGATCAAACTGCGCCGTGCCAGCAAATCCGGCCGACGCGCCAAAGTGCGTCGCAGCGATTGCTCCAACCGCCACTCGGCTATCAGGCCGTGGTTGCCCGAACGTAAGACTTCGGGAACAGCCATGCCCTGAAATTCTGTGGGTCTGGTGTAATGCGGGCAGTCCAAGAGGCCGTCTGAAAACGAATCCTGCTCGGCGGAGCGCACATCGCCCAATACGCCGGGCACCAGCCTCAATACCGCATCCATCAACATCATGGCGGGCAACTCGCCGCCGGAGACGACAAAGTCGCCGATACCGATTTCTTCATCGACACTGCTTTGCAGCAGCCGCTCGTCTATGCCTTCGTAACGGCCGCACAGCAGTATCAGGTCGGAAAGCTGCGCAAGTTCCGCCGCTTTTGCATGGGTCAGCGGCGCTCCCTGCGGGCTGAGATATATCACTCTACCGCGACCGCTTTGCGTCTGCGTTCGTGCGGCTTCGATGGCGTCATAGATTGGCGGCGCCATCATAATCATGCCCGGCCCGCCGCCAAACGGTCTGTCGTCGATATAGCCGAGTTTGTTGTCGGCAAATCGGCGGGGATTGACTGCTTCAAACCGCCAAAGCCCCTGTTGCAGCGCCCTTCCGGTCACGCCGTAGCCGGTAATGCTGTCGAACATTTCTGGAAACAGGGTGATCGCTTGGATTTTCATTGGTAATCCGCAGCCCAATCGGCGGTGATGGTGCGGTTTTCGCGGCTGACATCATCAATAAAGTGATCGACGAAAGGAATCAGCTGCCTTCCTTTATCGCCATCGATAATCAAAATATCGTGCGCACCGGTTTCCATCAGCCCGGATACTGTGCCGAGCGCTTCGCCGCTGCGGCTGACAACCTCCATACCGACCAAATCCGCCCAATAATATTCGCCTTCTTCGGTCTGGGCGAAGTCGGCGCGGCTGATTTCGATGGTGTAGCCGCGCAGGGCGTGCGCGGCATCGCGGTCGTTTGTGCCGGAAAATTTGACTTGCAGTTCGCTGCCGTTCAGTTTTCCGGCCTCAACTTCGACCTGAACGGCATACGTATCTTTGCGCAGACGCCACTGCGGGTAATCCAGCAGACTGTCGGCGTATTCGGTGTCGGCCGAGACTTTCACCCAACCCTTCACACCGAACGCACCTTTGATGTAGCCCATGGCCACCCATTGTGTTCCGTCCGCCATAAATTAAGCGGCTGCCTGTTGCTCTTTAACCAGTTTGGCAACGGAATCGCTCATTTGTGCGCCCTGGCCGACCCAGTGGTTCAGGCGCTCGCTGTTCAGGCGGACGCGTTCCTGTTTTTCGTTGGCAACAGGGTTGTAGAAGCCGACGCGTTCGATGAAACGGCCGTCGCGGCGGTTGCGGCTGTCGGTAACGACAACGCTGTAAAAGGGACGTTTTTTCGAGCCGCCGCGGGCCAAACGGATAACTACCATGTTTGTTTTCCTTAAAAATGAAATTCGGAGAAGTACAAAGGCGCGGATTTTAGGGCATTTGACCGACTGCGTGCAAGCGTTTATTGCCGCAGCAGGCGTTTTTTCGGACGTTTGTCTTTTTGCAGCGTCAGCCCGGCCGTTACCAGCCGCGCATCCTCGGGATGGGGGGCAGTTTTGAAGCCGAGCTTTTCCGCCAGACGGGTCATGGCGGCGTTGTCGGCGAGGATTTCGGCGCAGACGGCACGGTAGCCCTGCCGCCCGGCCTGACACACCAGCAGGCGCAGCAAATGGGCGGCCAGCCCCTGCCCTTTCATGTCGGCGGCGACGGCTATGCCGAACTCGCAGGCTTCGGGGTGGCGCAGGCAGGCATATTGCGCCCAGCCTGCCATCTCGCCGTTGCCCCGCCACGCACCGAGGGCGGCTTCGCGCGTGTGGTCGGGGCGGCTGTATTGGACGAGTTGGGCGGGGGAAAGTTCTTTTATCGGACTCATGAAACGGGTTTGCCGGTCAGTCTCGTCCATATTGCGGACGAAGTGCTGCAGGGCTTCGGCGTCTTCGGGCTGTATCGGGCGGATGTGGAGTATGCCGCCGTCGGCAGCGGTGAAGAAATGGCCGTCTGAAAGCGGGGCGGCGGCAAACAGGGGGGCGGCAAGCGCATCCTGTTCTCCGTCGTCGTTTGCGGTAACGGACAGCGAAGCGGTGTGCAGGACGGCGGCGGCGCTGTCTGCATATATATGCAGCGATTGCAGCTGCGGGAAACCGTAGGTGGCGGCATTGAGGGAAAACAGCAGCTGTTCGAGGGCGGGGCGCAGTTTGGCGTTGGCGAAAAAACGGCTCAGGCGGCGGGCATGGCGGGTATCAAAGGGCGGCAGCAGCAGTATATTGCCGCTGCGGCACGCGGCAGACAGGACAGCACCGGTATGCGGCAGCACGGAATAGGTCAGGAGGCCGTCTGAAAAACCCTCCTGCTGCGCGGGCGGCAGGTGCAGGGCGGCGGCAAGTTCGGCGGGACTATCAAGCAGCAGCGCGGCCTGGCGCAGGTCGGGCGGCGACGGTGTCTGCTGCGGCGGTTTGGCGGCGGTTTGCCGCTCCTTGCGGATGCGCTGCCACGCGCTTTGCGCCGCCAGCGTACGCAGCGCCCGTTCGGGTGTGTCGAAGGTTAAAAGGCCGTCTGAAAGCCCTGCCGCCGCGCTGCCTGCGGCCAGATAAAGCGGCGTTTCGCTCTGTTTTTGCAGCTGGACGAGCTGCGGCACGGCGTCGGGGCGTTCGGCGGCCGACACCAGCAGGGCGCGGCAGTCTTGCCTGGCCAGCGCGGCGGCGGCCAGGTCGCGGATTTCCAGAGGGTTGGCGTGGCGGCCGTAGGCAGGCAGGACATGCAGCGGCACACCGGCGGCACGCGCCATATCGGCCAGCCAGCCCGTTTCGCCGCTGCCGAGGATGTGCACGCCGGCGGCGTGGCGCAGGCGCGGCAGGCAGGCGGCGTGCACGGCGGCGCGCAACTCGTCGGGCGTGCGTGTCGGCAATGCGCCGCAGCGTTCGCACAATGCGTGCAGCAGCGCGGTTCCCTGTTCCGACAGGCTTTGCGCGGCGTGGAGAATGACCTGTTTGTCCTGCGCCGCGAGCCGCAGCGTGCTGTAAAAAGCGGCACTCTGCTCGGGCAGGTATTGAACAACCAGCACATGGCTGCCCGCGTCTTCGCGGAAACGGTTCAGCCACGGGTCGGGCGGTGCGGCGGGCGTTAAACCGACGGTAAAGGAAAAGCCGACGTTCAGGCCGCCAAGCCAGTGGAACACGTCGCGGCAGAAGCCGTTTTGCCGCCCGATCAGCGCCACGCGTCCCGCTGTGGGGAAGCTGCCGCCGCCATCGGCATACAGGCCGTTTTGCGGCAGGTTGAAACCGTCTTCGCCGCACAATAAAAGCTGCGTCGGCGCATCTTCGCCGCCCGCCGCTTTCAGCAGTTTGGCGTATTCGTCTGCGCCGCCGTCTTCGCCGTCGGCCGTCAGCACCAGCACGCAGGGCACGCACGCCGCCGCACAGGCCGCCACCGCGCCCGCCCTGCCCTGCGCGTTGACGGCAACCACGGCCGCGTCGGGCGTTTCGCCAATCTGCGCCACTGCCGCATAAGCCGCCAGCCCTGCCACGGTTTTGCGCCGCAGGTTGACAGGCGTGAGCCGACCGTCGAACGGCCGGTGCAGCAGGGCGGCGAACACGCGCCCGCCGAGGGTTTCCATGCGCTGGCTGGCGCCGACAACGGCGATGTGGCGGGCATCGAAAAGCGGGGTCAGGGGAAGGGGCAGCATGGGTTTTCTCCTGTGCGGCGGTTTCAGACGGCCTTTTTAAATAAAGGGCGGGAGGCCGCCCCATCTTCGCGGGGATGATGTTTCTGAAAAAACGGTTGGTCTGTTTTAACTTCGTTGAAGCTGCGCTTTCAGACGGCCTTTTATTTTGAATGCTTGAACCGTTTGTCAGCATGGTTTGCAGCAAACCAAAACCGCGTGCGTTGCTGCGCAACACATCCTACGGGGAGGAACGGTTTCCGCGTTGCGCCGCGTGTTTGCTGCGGCACGCACTCTGCGGCGGAGGCCGTCTGAAAACCAAGGCGGCTCGTTTTCAGACGGCCTGATTGATGGTTGCCGGTAGTTTTTGGTTCTTCAAACTTTGCGGGGATGGCGTTTGCGAAAGGCCGTCAGCTGCCGTTTTGTTCTTCTTCGGCGAGGCAGTAGGCGAAAAACGCGGCGAAGTCCGGCCGGTTTTCCAAGTCGGCGACGGCGGCCGGGTCTCGGATAAAGGTATCGAACTCAACGGACAGTATCCACGACACTTCGGATGTGCGCGTATCGAGGAAAACGGCGCTTTCGGCGAATTCGGCAAGGAAAATAAAGTGGTGCGGCAGGCCGCTGCTGCGGCGCAGGCGGAGGGTTTCGCCGACGATATCCGGTTGGCAGTCGGCCGTAAAAGAGAAAAACTCCACGTCGCCCAAGCTGCCGCCGCTGCAAAAGGCGGCGATGTCGGCAAAGTCGGCCGGCAGGCGCAGGGATAAGCCGCTTTCGATCGCGCGGATGTCGGCGGCGGTGCAGCTCGTATCGTCGGGGAACAGGTTGCGGTAACGGGTTTTCAGGTCGGCGGTCATGGTTTTCGGGTTTACTTTGTTCGGGATGCGGGTCGGGTAATCTTTTCGGCCGTCTGAAAAGCGGTTTGTCTGTTTTCAGACGGCCTTTTATATAGTGAGCCAAAATAAAAAAGATACAAGGCAGCAAGCCGCAGACAGTATGGGTAATACGGCAAGGCGCAGCAACGCCGTAGATTTTTTATTTTGGCTCACTATATTT
>CAMURX010000114.1 GCA_947097615.1 uncultured Neisseria sp.
ACGTGTGGGAGCACGCCTACTACATCGACTACCGCAACAGCCGCCCCAACTATCTGAGCGGCTTCTGGGAAATCGTCAACTGGGACGAAGTCGCCCGCCGCTTCGCCGCCTGATTCCGGCTGCTTGATTTTTAGGACAAAGAGGCCGTCTGAAAATCCGAAACAGGGTTTTCAGACGGCCTCTTTCTGCTCAGCTTTTGTCTGTCGGTTCGGGCCGTCTGAAAGCGGGATGGCGGTTTTCAGACGGCCTGACGGCATTGGGAAGATACCCGAAAGGCCGTCTGAACGGAAAAGGCCGTCTGAAAAAGCCTTTTGCTCTTTTCAGACGGCCTTTTTACTGCCGGGGCTATTGCGCCTGATGCGCGGGCGACGGGGCGGGTTCTTCCACTTTTTCCAACGTGGTCAGGCGTTTGGTGAGGATGTTCAGAATCACGCCGTAGGCAGGCAGGAAGAACAGGGCGCAGATGGTGAGTTTGAACAGATAATCGACAAAGGCGATGTGCGGCCAGTGTTCGGCCATATAGGCGTCGCTGCCGGCGTAGAAGGCGATGGAAAAGAAGAGCACGGTGTCGACGGCGTTGCCGAGGAAGGTGGAGGCGGTGGGCGCAATCCACCACGATTTCAGGCGGCGCAGTTTGTTGAAGACAAAGATGTCGAGTATCTGGCCGACGGCATAGGCGGCGAAGCTTGCCAGGGCGATGCGGAAGACGAAGCCGTTAAACTGCGCCAGCGCCGTCCAGCCCGTCCAGCTGCCGTCTTGGAAGACGACGGAGAAGGCATAGGAGAGGATAAGAGCGGGGAACATGACGAAGAAGATGATGCGCCGCGCCAGCCGCTGGCCGAAGATGCGCACGGTCAGGTCGGTAGCAAGAAAGATAAAGGGAAAGGTGAACGCGCCCCAGGTGGAGTGCACCTGATAGCCGTCGGGCAGGGTGATGGTGAAGGGGAACTGCACCAGATAGTTGCTCGAAGCGATAACGGCAATATGGAAAACGACGAGCCAGCGCAGGGCTTTTTGCTGTTGTTGCGGGGTAAATTCGTACATTTCGGCCTCCTCAATCCATATCGTGGCGCATCAGGCGTTCGCGCGCGGTTTGTTCGAAAGGCGTGCCGGGGCGTCCCCAGTTGGCGAAGGGGTGGATGGCGATGCCGCCGCGCGGGGTGAAGATGCCGTGCACTTCGATGTAGCACGGCTGCATCAGGGCAATCAGGTCTTTCATGATGATGTTGACGCAGTCTTCATGGAAGTCGCCGTGGTTGCGGAAGCTGAAAAGATAAAGTTTCAGCGATTTGCTTTCCACCATTTTGATGTCGGGAATGTAGCGGATAATGATGGTGGCAAAATCGGGCTGGCCGGTCATCGGGCAGAGGCTGGTGAATTCGGGACAGACGAATTTGACAAAATAATCGTTGCCGGGATGTTTGTTGTCGAACGCTTCCAAAACTTCGGGAGCATATTGGCTTTGATACTGCGTGTGGCCGCCCAAAAGCGAGAGGCCGTGCAGTTCTTCTGAAGAACGGGACATTGAAGGTTTCCTTAGTTTTTTATTGTGGGGGGATTGCGAACCACAGTTTGCGAAAAGGCGCGGATTGTAAGGCAAAGCGGCGAAAGCGCAAAAGAAAATCGCGTTTTGCCGTGCAATGCCGGGCTTTTTCGCCTCTACACCATCGTTTTCAGACGGCCTTTATGTTTAATACTACAAAAGATTACAAAAATACGAATGTTTTATTCGTTTTAAATCAAAATGTTTTTTCGCAGACTGCTTCCAATAATATCTAAATAGCCACTAAATTTCTTAAAACGGCTTTTGACAGGCATAAAATCCGCGCAAAGCGGGGCATGCGGCGAAAAAATTTTAAAAACCGGCCTGATTTTTGCCTGCGGCAGGGTTACGTGGCACGAAAAATCCGTTTGCGGTGCTTGGCAAGCAGCATAAACGCAGGTAAATTCCCGTTCACGCCAGTCGACTACATGGAACTACAAATGCAGCAGGCGGCGGCCTTATCCAAAAATCAAGCGAGAACAAAGGAGCTTTCAAATGGCTAAATACCAAGAAGAAATCAAAGCAGCAGAACAAACCAAACAGGCCAACGGCAGCGGCTGGGCGGCCATCACGCCCGAATACGTCGCCCGCATGCGTCTGCAAAACCGTTTCAAAACCGGTTTGGACATCGCCAAATACACGGCCGACATCATGCGCCGCGATATGGCCGAATACGACGCAAACCCGGCCAATTACACCCAATCTTTGGGCTGCTGGCACGGCTTTGTCGGCCAACAGAAGCTGATTGCAGTGAAAAAACACCACCAAACGCCCAACAAACGCTATCTCTATCTTTCCGGCTGGATGGTTGCCGGTATGCGCTCCGAGTTCGGCCCGCTGCCCGACCAGTCCATGCACGAAAAAACCTCCGTGCCCGCGCTGATCGAAGAGCTCTACACTTTCCTGAAACAGGCCGACGCCCGCGAGCTTGACCTGCTGTTCACCTCGCTCGACGAAGCCCGCGCCGCCGGCGACACCGCCAAAGCCGCCGACATCCAAAACCAAATCGACAATTTCCAAACCCACGTCGTGCCGATTATCGCCGACATCGACGCCGGTTTCGGCAATGCGGAAGCCACCTACCTGCTGGCGAAAAAAATGATCGAAGCGGGCGCGTGCTGCATCCAGATTGAAAACCAGGTGTCCGACGAAAAACAATGCGGCCACCAAGACGGCAAAGTCACCGTGCCGCACGTCGACTTCCTCGCTAAAATCAACGCAGTGCGCTACGCATTCTTGGAGTTGGGTGTGGACAACGGCGTGATTGTTGCGCGCACCGACTCCCTCGGTGCCGGTCTGACCAAACAAATCGCCTTCTCCACCCAACCGGGCGATTTGGGCGACCAGTACAACAGCTTCCTCGAAGGCGAAGAAATCACCGACCTGAGCCAGATTAAAGCGGGCGACGTTATCGTCAACACCAACGGCAAAACCATCAAACCCACCCGCCTGCCGAGCAACCTGTTCCAGTTCAAAAAAGGCACCGGCGTCGACCGCGTGGTACTCGACTGCATCACTTCCCTGCAAAATGGCGCCGACCTTTTGTGGATCGAAACCGAAAAACCGCATATCGGCCAGATTAAAGAGATGATTGACCGCGTGCGCCAAGTCATCCCCAACGCCAAGCTGGTGTACAACAACAGCCCGTCGTTCAACTGGACGCTGAATTTCCGCCAGCAGGTGTTCGACGCTTGGCAAGAAGCAGGCAAAGACGTATCCGCATACGACCGTGCCAAACTGATGTCGGCCGAATACGACGACACCGAGCTGGCCAAAGAAGCCGACGAGCGCATCCGCACCTTCCAGCGCGACGCCTCCGCCCAGGCCGGCATCTTCCACCACCTGATAACCCTGCCGACCTACCACACCGCCGCCCTATCCACCGACAATCTGGCCAAAGGCTACTTCGGCGACGAAGCCATGCTGGCCTATGTCAAAGGCGTGCAGCGTCAGGAAATCCGCCAGGGTATCGCCACCGTGAAACATCAGAACATGGCGGGCTCCGACATCGGCGACAATCACAAAGAATACTTTGCCGGCGAAGCCGCTTTGAAAGCGGGCGGCAAAGACAACACCATGAACCAGTTCCACTGATTCGTGACGCCACAGGGTTTTCAGACGGCCGCAAAGGCCGCAGTGGAAAGAGCCGTTAAGGCCGTCTGAAAACCGACCGTCTTTGTCCGTGCGAAGTTGAGTCGAACGGACAGAGTGCAGGCCTAGCCTGTATGTTTGTGAAGCGTAAATCTCTGATTTGAGGTATTCGGCAACCTGCAAAGGTTGCCGCTTTTTTTACGCAATTACGACACCGTGTCATACCGAAACGACCGTTTTCAGACGGCCTCCTTGCCACAGAAAAAAGTATCGCCGCCATACCGCAAAACTATCACCCTGTGCGGGACTTGAAATCGGCGGAGGCAGACACTATTCTGTGCACCGTATCTTTCCAACCCTTAAAAAGGACAAAAAATGAGCAGCGAATTAATCGTACATGCCACCGATGCCAGCTTCGAACAGGACGTATTGAAATCCGACATGCCCGTATTGCTTGACTTCTGGGCGCCTTGGTGCGGCCCGTGCAAAATGATCGCTCCGATTTTGGACGACATCGCAGCCGAGTTTGCAGGCCGTCTGAAAATCGTCAAAATCAATATCGACGAAAACGAACAAACCCCCGCTCAATTCGGCGTGCGCGGCATTCCGACCCTGATGATATTCAAAGACGGCAAAAACGTCGCCACCAAAGTCGGCGCTCTGGCAAAAGGCCAGCTGACTGCGTTTATCAACGCGTCGATTTAAGTCACGGAAAAAAGAAAACGGTATGCCCGCAGGCATACCGTTTTTACTTTTGAGGCCGTCTGAAAAGCCGCATTGCACAAACAATGCGGCTTTTGGCTGCCCTTTATTCGACCTTACTGAAAACCAGCGTGGCATTCGTTCCGCCGAAGCCGAAGCTGTTGGACATCACGGCGTTGAGTTTCAGGCTGCGGTTTTCGCGGACGATGGGCAGGCCGACGGCGTGTTCGTCGAGGGTTTCGATGTTGGCACTGGCGCAAATAAAGTCGTTCTGCATCATCAGAATCGAGTAAATCGCTTCGTTCGAACCTGCCGCGCCTTGTGCGTGGCCGGAAAGCGACTTGGTGGAACTGATAAACGGGATTTTCTGTCCGGCAAACACTTCGCGGATGGCGCCCAATTCTTTGGTATCGCCGACCGGCGTAGATGTGCCATGGGCGTTGATGTAATCGACTTTGCCGCCGTGCTGCGCCAGTGCCATCTGCATACAGCGCACTGCGCCTTCGCCGGAAGGCTGCACCATATCGTAACCGTCGGAAGTCGCACCGTAGCCGGTCAGTTCGCACAGGATATTCGCACCGCGCGCTTTGGCGTGTTCATACTCTTCCATCACCAGAATGCTGCCGCCGCCGGAAATAACGAATCCGTCGCGGTCGGCATCAAAGGCGCGGCTGGCCTGTTCGGGCGTGCCGTTGTATTTGCTCGATAACGCGCCCATGGCGTCGAACAGGGAACCCATTTGCCAAGAGATTTCTTCGCCGCCGCCGGCAAACACGATGTCTTGTTTGCCAAGCTGAATCAGCTCGGCGGCATGGCCGATACAGTGTGCGGAAGTGGAGCAGGCGGAGCTAATGGAATAGTTCACGCCTTTGATTTTAAACGGGGTGGCCAAACAGGCGGATACGGTGGAAGCCATACATTTGGTTACGCCGTAGGGGCCGATGCGCTTCACGCCGCTGGCGCGCAGGGTGTCGGCTGCTTCCACCTGAGAAGACGAAGACGCGCCGCCGCTGCCGGTTACGATGCCGGTGCGGATGTTGGAAACCTGCTCTTCGGTCAGGCCGGCATGGGCGATGGCTTCTTTCATGGCGATGTAGGCATAGGCCGCCGCGTTGCCCATAAAGCGCAGGATTTTGCGGTCGATGTGTTCTTTGGTGTCGATTTTGATGTTACCGGCAAGGTGGGAACGCAGCCCCATTTCGCGGTAGCTTTCGTCAAAGGAAATGCCGGATTTCAGGTTTTTCAGCGATTCGAGCACTTCGCAGCAGTTGTTGCCCAGGCTGGATACGATGCCGATACCGGTTACGACTACGCGTTTCATTGTATTCTCCGATGATGCAGGCCGTCTGAAAGTTGCCGTTTCAGACGGCCTTTGATTACTGGATTCAGAAGTCGTCGGTGGTGGTAAACAGGCCGACGCGCAGGCCGTTGCCTTCGTAGATGGTGCGGCCGTCCACGCTCATTTCGGCGTCGGCGATGCCCAGCACCAGTTTGCTGTTCATCACGCGTTTGATGTGGATGTGGTAG
>CAMURX010000115.1 GCA_947097615.1 uncultured Neisseria sp.
CATCCCGTGGACGCTGCACCGCGTGATTGCCATGCTGATTTTCCTGGCCGCCGCCGTGGCGTGGATCTTCGGCGACACGCTGAAAAAAGAGCTGGGCATTTCCAGCCCCGACTCTTTCGTCGCCCTCACCGCCGCCGTGGCCGTAGTGATTTTCGGCGTCGTGCGCTGGCGCGAAGTGGCGCGCAATACCGACTGGGGCGTGCTGCTGCTCTTTGGTGGCGGCATCACCCTGAGCACGCTGCTGCAAAAATCGGGCGCCTCCGCCGCACTGGGGCAGGAAATGGCGAGCACCTTCGTGCTGGCGCATCCCTTTATCGTGATCCTCGCCGTGTCCGCCTTCATCATCTTCCTCACCGAGTTCACCAGCAACACCGCCTCCGCCGCCCTCTTGGTGCCGGTGTTCGCCAGCGTGGCCGAACAGATGGGTATGCCCAAGGAAGTGATGGTGCTCATCATCGGCATCGGCGCCTCCTGCGCCTTTATGCTGCCGGTAGCCACGCCGCCGAATGCGATTGTGTTCGGCACCGGCATCGTTACCCAGCGCGACATGCTCAAAGTGGGCATGGTGCTCAATATCCTCAGCATCGCCCTGGTGTCGCTGTGGGCTTATTTCTTCCTGATGTAAGCGCCGTTTGTTGATTGCTTAGAGGCCGTCTGAAACCCCGTTTTCAGGCGGCCTCTTCCTGCGGCGGCACGCCCGTTCGCTTTTTTTCAGACGGCCTCCGTACACGGTTGCGCGGCCGAGTGCAAAGGCCGTCTGAACGCCCCGCTTTTCAGAAACGTCATCCCCGCGAAGGCGGGGACGGCCTGCCGCCGCGTTTGCCGTATAATCGCCCGCTTCCGTCGAGGCCGTCTGAAACATGAAATCCCAGTCCCACCGCATCCTCATCATCTCCGTTTTCATCGTCGCCAGCTGCGGTCTGGCTTACGAACTCATCATCGCTGCGCTGGCGAGCTATCTTTTGGGCGACAGCATTTTGCAGTTTTCGTCGGTTATCGGCCTGTATCTTTTCTCGATGGGCATCGGCGCGCACCTTACCCGATACATCAAAGAAGAAGACACGCTCTCGCGTTTTGTCGAAATCGAATTGCTGGTGGGCATCATCGGCGGGCTGTCCGCGCTGGCTTTGTTTGTCGCCTTCGGGCTGTCGGCCGCACCGTTCCGCACGCTGCTTTACGCCTTTGTGCTGATAGTCGGCACGGTCGTCGGCATGGAAATTCCGCTGGTGATGCGCGTGCTCAACCGCCGCGATACGGATTTTAAGGAACTCGTCTCGCGCGTACTGACCTTCGACTATCTCGGCGCGCTGGCCGTATCGCTGCTGTTTCCGCTGGTGCTTGCACCCAAGCTCGGCATGGCGCGTTCGGCCCTGCTGTTCGGCCTGTTGAACGCCGCCGTCGCCTACCTCACCGCCCGCGTGTTCCAAGCCGAGCTGCCCCGCTACCGCGCCATCCGCCTGCGCGCCTTTCTCGTACTCGCCGCGCTCGCCGCCGCCTTTGTTTACGCCAATCAAATCACGTTTAAAGCCGAACAAAGCTACTTCGGCGACCCGGTAGTGTTTGAAAGCCACTCGCCCTACCAGCGGCTGGTGGTCACGCGCTGGAAAGACGACACGCGGCTTTACATCAACGGCAACCTGCAATTTTCCTCGCGCGATGAAGCCCGTTACCACGAAGCCCTCGTCTTGCCCGCCATGCAGACGGCCTCGCGCGCCGAACACGTTTTGATACTCGGCGGCGGCGACGGCCTGGCCGCGCGGGAAGTGTTGAAATATCCGAATGTTAAGCAAATCACGCTGGTCGATTTAGACCCCGACATGACCGCCGTGTTCAAAAATTCCGCCGCCCTCAGCGCGCTCAACCAAGGCTCGCTGTCGCACCCGAAAATGCGCGTTATCAACGACGATGCCGCCAAATGGCTGGAAACCGCGCCGCAGAAATTCGACGTCATCATCATCGACTTGCCCGACCCGTCGAATTTTTCGCTGGGCAAACTCTACTCCGTACCGATGTACCGCCTCGTCGCCCGCCACCTCGCGCCGCAGGGCAAAATCGTCGTCCAATCCACCTCGCCCTATTTCGCGCCCCATGCCTTCTGGTCGGTGGTCGCCACGCTCGAAGCGGCCGGCCTTTACACCGCGCCCTATCATGTGTATGTCCCTTCGTTTGGCGAATGGGGCTTTGTGCTGGCCGGTTTTAGCGCGGATTTTGCCGTGCCGCAAAAATTCGACGTGCCCACGCGCTATCTCAACGCCGACACCGCCGCCGAAATGTTCCGCTTCCCGCCCGACATGGCGCGGCGCAAGGTCGAGCCCAACCATCTGAACACGCAGGCTTTGGTGAATTATTTTGAGCAGGACTGGCGCAACGTGATGCACTAGGCCGCCCCCGCCTGCGCGGGGGTGACGTTTCTGAAAGGCCGTCTGAGAACCCGAGAGGGCGTTCAGACGGCCTTTTACCGTTTTCGTCAACGACTTGGCGGCGAATCAGGGCTTTTGGGCATAAACGATTTTCTTCCCTTTGAGCGAGATGGTTTTCTTGCTGCGCAGGCGTTCGATTTGGCCTTGTGTTTCAGCCTTAATGTCGAAGGAACAGGCCGTCTGAAACGGTTTGAGCACGGCGCGGATGCTGTTTTGCAGGGTGTCCGGGCTTTTCGGACGGTTGGGGCGTGACAGCAGCGCACGGATGCGGTTGTCGATTTTCTGCCGCTCTTTTTCCCCGAGCGGCGGCAGTTCGGCGGCATCGGCAGACGGCGGCGCAGTTTCCTTCGGCGGGTAGGACACACTGCCGTCGGCGGCGATGTGCAGCGTCCGGTCGGCCTGCATGCGGGCGATCAGACGGCCGATGAGGACGTCGCCGACCCCGACGCACAGTTTTTCGCCTTTCTGCCGCAGGGCTTCGCGCAGGGCGTGTTGGGTTTTCGGCTGCGTATTGCGGATATGGCGGCACAGCAGTTCTTCGGCGTCGGCATCACTGAGGGAATAGGCAACCGTGCCGCTTTCGGCGTCGATACTGACAAGCCGCCGCCATTCGAGTTTGCGGATGACTTTGCGCACGGTGTCCTGCTGCTCTTCGGGGCTTTGTTCCGCCAGCAAACCGCGCAGCAGATAGTTGCGCAAATTGCCTTCGAGGTTGGCAAGACGGCGGGGGCGGTGGGCGTCGGCGCGGCGCAGGGCGGTGACGGCGGCGCGGTAAAAAGGTTCGAGCGAATCGGCGGGTGCGGTGGGGCTTTGCGCGTTTTCAGACGGCCGTTCGGGCGGCAGCGGGGCGGCGACCATTTCGGTTTGGCCGACACGGCCGACAACGGCGGCGGGGTTATGGCGGCGGATGTGTTCGACCAGCGTGTCGTAGCCGCCGTCGCGCGACAGAATGGCGATTTGCGCGTTCGGGTCGGCTTCGATGATGCGGCCGAGGTAGAAGCTGATGTAGAAATCGAGGGCGTTTTTGCCGCTTTTTTCCAGGCGGATGAAACGGACGTTTTTGCCGAAGCGGCACAGCGATTCGCACAGTTCGAGTTCGATGTTTCTTTGCTGGTGCAGGCCGAGAAACAGCCAGATGCAGGTGTTTTTGTCGTCGAGGCGGTCGAGGTTGGCCGGTTGCAGGTTTTCAAAGTCGATGAGCAGGTGGTTCATGGCGATCTTTCGTTTGCTTGTCGGTTGCTGCAGCATTCAGAAATGTCATCCCCGCGCAGGCGGGGACGGCCTTTGATGCGGATGCCGCCGGCAGCGGCGCGGTGGGTGCGGTTTGGTTTTGATGTGTTCGAACCATGTTTGCGGGCTATAGCCGCTGTCGCGCAGGTTTTCGCGGAAGGTGTAGCGGCAGATTCTGCCCTTGCCGTCGCGCCAGCTTGCGATGATTTTGTCGTCGTCGTAGCGGAAGCGGCGACGGGCGATGATGTACAAAGAAAGGATGCAGAACAGCCTGCCCGTCAGCCAGAGGGCGGCGGCATACCATGCGGAAAAACCGGCGGCGAAGGATGCAATCAGAGCAGCAAAGGCGGCCAATGTGCAGTAGTCGGAGGCGGCACGCAGCAGGTCGGCGGCGCGGGAGCAGCGGGCAAAGCCGATGCGTTCGACTTCGTGACACCACATCGGGGAAAACAGGAGCATGGTTTCCTTTCGTCAAAACGGGCGGCGGATATTCAGACGGCCTGACGCAAAATGCGTCAGGCCGTCTGAAAAGGCTTATTTGAAGAAATCGCCTATGCCTGCGGGCAGCCCTTGGGTGAACTTGCCCATGGTGGAGGCGGTGAGCGATTCGGCGGCCTCGTGCGCGGCGTTGACGGCGGCGAGGACGAGGTCTTCCAGCATTTCCTTGTCTTCGGCGGCTTCGGCGATCAGCTCGGGGCTGATGCTGACGCTGCGGATTTGGTGGTTGCAGGTCATGACGACCTTCACCAGGCCGTTGCCCGCTTCGCCGCCCACTTCGGTGACGGCCAGCTCGGCCTGTGCTTTTTTCATGTTTTCCTGCATTTTTTGAGCCTGCTGCATCAAGCCGCCCAGTCCTGCTTTTCCGAACATCGGGGATACTCCTGTGGTTGGTGGTTTAAAAAAGAAAAGGATGGTGCCGCGCCCTTTGACGCGACGTTTTTCATTTCGTTGAAACGCTGCTTTCAGACGGCCTGAACGGCGTATTCTTCGAGGTCTTCCGCGCGCATCAGGCTGTCTTCGTGCCAGCCTTCGGCGTTTAGGGCGCCCATCAGGGCGCGGCAGGCGGGGTCGGCTTCGAGGCGGCGGCGGGCTTCGTCGCGGCCTTCGCGCTGCAGGCGCGCGCGGCGCATGGCGGGGGTCTCCCAACCTTGGCCTTCCTGCCACGGCACGGTTTGCAGGCTGAGGCCGTTCAGGCCGTAGGCTTCGGCGAGGGCGTTGCGGATTTTGTCGAAATATTCTTTGGTGGTGGTGGCCGGGGCGTTGCCGTTGAGGGCGAACAAGAGGCGGTTTTGCGCGGCGTCGTAGTCCGTCCACGCCATGTGGTCGGCCAGCATCTGCGCGGCGCCGAGGCGTTTGTTCAGGCGTTTGATCACGGCGTGCCAGTGGGCGGCGGACAACTCGGGCATGGGAGCAAAGTCGGCTTCTTCCGCGCCCTCTTCCTCCGCACTGTCTTCTTCCGCGTTTTCCTGCTCCTGCGCGGGCTCTGCGGCGGGCAGTTCGTCGAAGGGAATGTCTTCGTCGCGCTGCCATGCGGCGGGTGTGGCGGGCAGGACGGTGTTTTCTGCTGTGAGGCCGTCTGAAACGGGCGCGCTTGGTGCCGCTGTTTCGTCCTGCGGGTTTTCAGACGGCCTTTCGTCTGCCGCAACGGTGGCGGCGGGTTCGCGGACTTGGTTTGCGGGGTTTTCAGACGGCCTTACTTCTGTTTGTGGTGCGGCGGTGAGGCCGTCTGAAACGGCTTCGGACAATGCGGCTGCGTTTTCAGACGGCCTCTGTTTGGCTTGTACGTCGGCGGACGGTTTGCGGCCGTCTGAAACGGGGATTGCTTCGGCGGCGGCGTCTTCCCACGGCGGGATGCCGTCTGCGTCGTTTTGTTCTGCCGCGCGGTTTTCAGACGGCCTTTTGTCTGCGGCAGCGGCGGCGGGTTCGCGGACTTGGTTTGCGGGGTTTTCAGACGGCCTTGTTTCGCTTTGCGGCGCGTTGGTCAGGCCGTCTGAAACGGGTTCGGACGATGCGGCGGGGTTTTCAGACGGCCTTTCGGCTGCGGCAGTTATTGTAGTGCTTGCTGGCAAGCTGTTTGCGGGGCTTTCAGACGGCCTCTGTTGTCCGGCCCGCGTGTCGGCGGGCGTTTTG
>CAMURX010000116.1 GCA_947097615.1 uncultured Neisseria sp.
GAACCGTCGGATAACCGCCCTTTCCTATTCATTCCTGAAAACGCAAACCCTGGACTCCCACCTGCACGGGAATGGCGATGGCGGTTTAATTCACGATAAAACCTGCCATACCGCCGTTGGTCTGCATAAACTTTGTGCCGCCGAATCGGCGTTTCAGACGGCCTGATCCGTCGGCCCGTTTAGCCACGGGTAGCGGGCGGGCAGGCGTTGTTCGGCGAAACGGCGCACGGAACGGGCGAATAAGTTTGAGATGCGGCGTGCGGTTTCGTCGTTCAGGGCGGCGGTGCGGCGGTCGGCTTGGTCGAGCAGGTGCAGGGCGCGGCTTCTTTCCTGCCGCATCCAAGCGCGGAAGGCCGCATCGGCACTCAGGGCGGCGGGGTCGTGCCGTTTTTCAGACGGCCATCCTGTCTGCCGCCAGAGTTCGGACGGAATATTGACGATGCCCGCGCGCAGGTCTTCGGGCAGGTCGCGCATGGTGGAACACCAGCCCAAGGCATCGACCAGTTCGGGCAGGTCGCGGCCGCGCACGGATGAACCCAAGGCGGCCAAAAGCAGGTCGAGGGAGCGGGTGAAGGTGCGGCGGTGTTGGGCGGCGATTTCGGCTTCAGTCCACAGTTGCGCCCGTTCGGCACGCAGGCGGTCGAGGTGCATGGTGTGCAGCAGCCCGAGGGTGCGGGTGAGGGCGAAACGGGCGGCAGCGGCGGGCAGGACGGTTTCCGTTTTACCGGGATGCTTGGCGTTAGCTTTGGCTTCGCCCAAACCCTCTATATCCGTTTTAGCTTCGCAGAAACTCACTGTGCTCGTTTTCAGACGGCGTCTGAAGTCGGCGGCCAGCCGGCTGTACGGGTCGTTTTCGTCGAAACGGCCGTGCCGCCATTCCCGTATCAGGCGGCGGGCTTCTTCATCGGCCGTGCGCGCCGTCTGCCGGTCGCCGTCCATCAGGTCGTCGAAGGCCTGCAAAAAGCAGTAGCCCGACACCAGCAGGCCGCCGCGCGCGGGATGCCGCAGCCTGTACGCGGCCAGAATCAGGCTGATGAGGGCGTAGCGGCGGTGGCGGCGGGCGAAGGCGGCTTGTTCGAGCAGCATCTGCCATTCGACGGATACGCGCCGCAAGATGTCCGGCCGCCGCGCCCACGGGCCGACGGTGTGCCGGACGGCGGCGGCCAACAGTGCGCCGCACACGAGGTCGGACAGGTGGTGTTCGTGTATCAGGAGGGTGGATGCAACGACGGCTGCCGCCCACGGTGCAATCAGGGCGAAGCGTGCCGCCGAATGCCTCCATGCGGCGAGGGCCGCGGTGCAGGCGAAGGCGGCATGCAGCGAGGGCAGGTGGTTGTGCGCCATACTCAAATGATCCGCCAATGCGAACCACGGCTGCCAAAAGCCTTCGGCAAGACGCGGCGGATAGGCCGTCTGAACGGGCAGGAGGATGAAAAACGGGCAGGCGGCGGCCAATTCGGCGGTCAAAACGGCAAACAACGCCCAAGTTTCGCGCCAGTCGGCCCAACGGACGGAAACCGCCAGCAGCAGCGGCACGGTAAGGTAAACCGCACTCCAGGCGGGCAGGAAGGGGATGGCGGACTCAAACGGCAAGGCGGGGCTGATGTGCCACGGAATATACGCGGCAATCAAATTGCTGCCGCCGTAGCCCGCGAGGAACAACAGGGCGAACAGGGCGGCCAGTGCAAAGAAGAAACGGCGCGGATGCGGCAGGCCGGCGTTCATTCGATACGCCCCTGTTTGAATACCGGAAAATCTTCGGGACGGCGCGGCCCGCGCCAGCAGCTCAGCCAAACGGCGAAAAAATGCGGCCCTTCCGCTGCATGGCGCGGCAGTTCGCGCCAGGAAATCTCGGGATGCCGGAGGTGCGCCAGATGCAGGTGGTAGTTGAGGAAAACCGCCCGCAGCCAACGCGGCACGCGCAGGTTCCACGCGCCGTTTTTGCAGTCGAACGGCGAGAAGGCATGGTCGGTGTATTGCAGCGAACTCCAAGCAAAGCCGAAGGCGGCATAGCAGGCCAGCCAGCCGCCCCACGTCCAGCCGAACAGCCAGGCCCAGAAAAGCTGCCACGCCGCCGCGCCGAATATTTCCAAACGGGCGGACAGTTGCGGCAGGCGGTCGAGGCTGCCGATATAGTCTTCCGCACCGCTCTGCAAGCCGCCACGGCGGACGAAAAGTGCGGCCAGGCGGCGGCGGGCGAAACGCGGCGTGGCGGCATCGGAAAACACGCCGATGACGGCGCACGGCCAATAAAGGCCGGTAAAGATGGCGTACCACTGGGCGTATTTCAGCCACAACACGTCGCCGTCGTGCAGGGTGTCGAACTGCTCGGACGGCGAGCGGTTGTTGCGGTGGTGGGTGAGGTGGAACATGCGCTGCACGGCAAAGCCGGTGGGAAACCAGAAGGCGGCGAGGCGGCCGCACCACGCGTTCAGCCGTCTGTCGGGCGCGAACGAGCCGTGCACGCTTTCGTGCAGCAGCGCAAACATCGTATTGTTGCTCAGGGCAAACAGTGCGGCCGCCACGGCCGTCCCCCACCACGGCGCGTGCGAGGCGGCGTAGAGCAGCAGCAGGTTGGCGGCATTGGCGGCGGCCAGCAGGATCAAGTTGAGTTTGGCGGTGGAAACGGATACGGACATGGATAAGGTTCGGAATAGTTTCGGGGTTGTACGGATTGGCCGCATTCGTTTTAACTGTATTGGAATCAGGCTTTCAGACGGGCTCATACGGAATGGAGGCCGTCTGAAAGCGCGGTTCGGCGGCGTTAAAATCCCTGTTCGATTGAACCGGCGGACAAGGCGGCTTAAGGCCCGGACGGCGCATCCGACTGCACCTGCCGTTTCAAAGCCTCGTATTCCGCCTTTTCACGTCGGTAGATTTCAAACGTGCAGGCATCGCCGCATTCGCTGCCGCAGCACTCCCAATCTTCGGGCGGTACGGGTTCGGGCGGCAGCGCGACTTCATTATTCGCCGTCGGGGTCGCAGCCATCGCACACCTCCAGCACCGCGCCGTCGAACTCAATCACTTCGCCGCCGCGTATTTTCGCCGTTTTGCGGGTTTCGACCGCACCGTTGCGCAACACCAGCCCTTCGGCAATCACAGCCTTCGCCTGTCCGCCGCTTTCGGCCAGGCCGGCCAGTTTCAACAGGTCGCACAAGGCGATGTATTCTTCGTTTTCCAGATAAACGGTTGCATGCATAAGGCGGCTTTCGGAATCATGTTTCGGTTTGACAACTTTTCAGACGGCCTATTTTAACGGAAAACGTTCAGGCCGTCTGAAAGCAAAAATTTCGTTGGGAAGACAGATTCCTAAGGCGTTAAATCGGACACGGAGCATTTCTGCAGAGTCAAACCGCCGCAAACCGTTTGACAAAGCCTGTTTAGGGATATATTATTTCTCATATATGGTTTTTATTATATATCTTTATTTTTAGGTAACTCATTCTCAGACAAGGAGCAATAAAATGAAACGGAATTTGGGTAATTTAGACCGCATTATCCGCATCGTTGTCGGTGTGGCATTGATTGCGGCAGCCGCAACGGGACAAATCGGCTGGTGGGGATGGCTGGGTATCGTGCCGCTGGCCACCGCGCTGATGGGAAGCTGCGTGCTGTACAGCTTATTGGGCATCAATACCTGCCGAATTGACAAAAAATAAAGAAGGCCAACCATGAATAAGGACGGACGACTCCCGCTAATCGCCCCTGCCGAAGCGGCAGCCAAAATCCGCGAAGGCGCGTTGGCGGCGGACATCCGCAGCCGGGCGGAATATCGGGGCGGGCATATCGGCGGCGCATTGTCCCTGCCGCCGGAGCAGCATCGAGGCAAACTGCCCGACAACGCCGCGCCCTGCCTGATTTTTTATTGTTTGGGCGGCAAACGCACGGCAATGGCGGAAGCGGTGTTGGCGGAACTCGGCCGAGGGCGCGAATGCTATATTCTCGAAGGCGGTTTGCAGGCATGGAAAGCCGCCGGGCTGCCCATCGAAGCCGACCGCGCCGCGCCCGATATCATGCGGCAGGTGCAAACCATTGCCGGCGGGCTGATTCTGTTCGGCGTACTGGCGGGTTGGCTGGTGTCGCCGTGGTTTTACCTGATAAACGCGGCAGTCGGCGCAGGCCTGCTGACGGCCGGGCTGACCGGATTCTGCGGCATGGCGCGGCTGTTGGCCAAAATGCCGTGGAACCGTTAAACGGTAGGGGAGGCCGTCTGAAAGTTGCCGACGGAGCCGTTATCGCCGACAATGCCGCCCCTCCCCCCGTTTGCCGAGAAACCGATATGACCGACTCTGCCGACCAACCGCCCTACGAAGAAGCCGCCGCTTTTCTGAAACTGCTGGCCAACCCGAACCGTCTGGCCGTGTTATGCAAACTGCACGAGCGGCCGCACAATGTAACCGAGCTGGCCGAAGCGGCCGGACTGCCGCAGGCGGCAATGTCCAGCCAGTTGGCACTGCTGCGCGAAGCCGGGCTGGTGTCCTGCGAGGCCAACCACCGGGAGCGGCAGTATTACATTGCCGACCCACGGGTAAACGACACCGTACGGCTGCTGTATTCTTTCTTTTGCGCCCCGAAAAGCTGAAATACCGTTGCCGGGCAAAAAGGCCGTCTGAAAATGTGTTTCCGCATGTTCAGACGGCCTCTCTGTTACAATACGCCCTGTATTTGTTCCGCCCGACCGCCCCGCCGGAGGCCGTCTGAAACCTTTCCGCAAAGTCCCCGCCATGTCCGATCCCGTTTACATCCCGCTGCGCCTGCATTCCGAATACTCCATCACCGACGGCACGGTGCGCCTGAAGGCCTTGATAAAAAAAGCCTTGGCGGAAGGCTTGCCCGCACTCGGCATCAGCGACCTGATGAACGGGTTCGGCCTGGTGAAATTCTACAAAGCCTGCCGCGGAGCGGGCATCAAACCCGTCATCGGCGCAGACGTGCGCATCGAAAATCCCGACCGCCCCGACACACCCTTCCGCGCCCTTTTGCTGGTTAAAAACCACAACGGCTATCTGCGCCTGAGCGAACTGCTTACCCGCGCCTTCACCTGTCAGGAAGAAGGCCGCCTGCCGCAGTTGAAACAGGCATGGCTGGGCGAAGGCGGCAACGAAGGCTTGATCTGCCTGTCGGGGGCGCATTACGGCGAAGTCGGCCTCAATCTGATGAACGGCCACGAAGCGGCGGCCGAAGCGGCGGCGGAAAAATATGCCGCCCTGTTTCCAAACGCTTTCTACCTCGAACTGCAACGCCTGCCCGAAAAACCGGAGTGGGAGCGTTCAGTGGCAGGCAGCACGGCCTTGGCGCGGAAGCTGAACCTGCCCGTGGTGGCCACGCACCCGACCCAATTCCTCGAGCCGGAAGACTTCCTCGCGCACGAGGCGCGGGTGTGCATTGCCGAAGGCTGGACGCTGGCCGATCGCAAACGTCCGCGCGATTTTACGCCGAGCCAGTTTTTCATTCCGCCGGAAACGATGCTGGAGCGTTTCGCCGACTTGCCCGAAGCCTTGGAAAACACGGTAGAAATCGCCAAACGCTGCAATATCCATATCACGCTGGGCAAAAACTTCCTGCCCCTGTTCCCGACGCCCGACGGCCTGTCGCTGGACGATTATCTGGTGAAGCTCTCAAACGAGGGCTTGCAAGAACGCATGGTTCAGCTTTATCCCGATGAGGCGGAACGGGCGGCGAAAATGCCAGAATATCAGGAGCGGCTGGATTTTGAGTTGAACATCATCATCCAGATGAAATTCC
>CAMURX010000117.1 GCA_947097615.1 uncultured Neisseria sp.
TAGGTCGGGCATTCATGCCCGACATTTGCTGGTTTTATTGTCCGTTTCTTGTCGGGCATAAATGCCCGACCTGAGGCTTAGGGTTTCAGGCTGCTTTAGACTGCGTTGGGTTGAGTAAACCAAACTGTGCTTACGTAAATAGCAGTTACACGATTAATTAAAAAAAACTTCAAAACGATGCACATATCCAAAAAAAGCAGATTTCATTAATAGAGTAAGTTTTTTCCCTTTCCAGTAATAAGAATAGTCTCCCCTATATACACCAACAGTTCTGGGCTTCAACCACGGCTTTCCGACAATCATGACGGGGTTATATTCCCGTTCCGGCGGTGGAAGCAGGTCTGGGAACTTGTCCTGCGTTGACAGAATAGAACTGTCCAGAGCTGCTCCTTCCCCTATTGCATCAACAGACAGCTGCAACTTGCCATCTTCAAACTTCTCGATAAGCACACCGATGTTTTTGCTTAATTTTGAGTATCTTGGAAGTTTGTGGGACTGCACCCTATCCCAAAACGAACTGCGTTTTTCATCTCTGAGATCGGTTACATAGATCCCCCAAGCATTCTCCAGCGCATCCGGCGGGCTTTCAAACAGACACGCACTATCCAAATTGCTATAAAGCTGATACAGCAAATGCTCTGTGCTGCTTACCAAGGCGATATTTTTACAGCTGTGGGAAACTGCTGCCGCAGACCTGCCTTTTGCATCAGCCGCATGTGTGGCGAATAAAAAAACCACAAACAGCGAATATATTTTCATGCTGTATTTTGTCATTACACAGACTCCAATTGATTGGTTTGAAAAAGAAAGCGCAGTTTCAGAACTGGTAGCTTGGGTCGAGACCCAACAGGTTTGGGAAGGCACGTAGATACCATCTCCCCCATCAGACCGCAAGCATCACTTGAGCCTGTTTCCGTATCCGCGTGCGTCGCGGGGCGACACACCCTACCTCATGATTCGGGATTCAGTCCTCTTCGCCGTTGCCCTCAAACTTCGCCGCCGTGGCCTCGCCTTCGGCGTTGATGCCGTCGCGGGCGAAGACTTTTTTCACCGTCAGCAGCAGGATTTTCAGGTCGAGTCCAAACGAGCGGTGGTCGACATACCACACGTCGAGGCGGAATTTTTCCGGCCAGGAAAGCGCGTTGCGGCCGTTGACTTGCGCCCAGCCGGTGATGCCGGGGCGCACTTCGTGGCGGCGGCGCTGTTCGGCGTTGTAGAGCGGCAGGTATTCGGGCAGCAGCGGGCGCGGGCCGACCAGGCTCATGTCGCCTTTCAAAACGTTCCACAACTCGGGCAGCTCGTCGAGGCTGGCGGCGCGCAGTTTGCGGCCGAAGGGGGTGAGGCGTTCGGCATCGGGCAGGGGCTTGCCGTGTGCGTCGGCCGCGTCGCGCATGGTACGGAATTTGTACATGGTAAACAGGCGGCCGTTTTTTCCCGGGCGGGTTTGGCAAAACAGCACGGGCGAACCGAGGCGGCGGCGGATCAGCCAGGCGAGGAGGGCGAAGAGCAGCGCGAGGCACAGCAAAAGGGCGGCGGCGGCGAGGATGTCGAAGGCGCGTTTGGCGGCGTCGTTCACGGCAGGCTTCCTTCTATCAGGCCGATCAGGCGGCGGTAGGACTGTTCGCGGTCGAACAGGCGGGCGATTTCGGCCGCTTGCACGGGGGTGGTGCTGCTTTTCAGACGGCCTAAGGCGGCGGCGAAGCTTTCGGCGTCGCCCGATGTGTAGTGTTCGTGCGGCAGCAGGTGCAGCAGGCGGCGCACTTCGGGGTCTTCTTGGCTGTTGAGTATCGGTTTTTGCAGCGCCATGTAGTCGGACAGTTTGTTGGTGACGGTTTGCGGCGCGTAGCCGTGGATGGCGTTGACGGCGATGTCGCAGCCTTTGGCCAGCGACAGCATGTCGCCGTAGGGCAGGTAGCCGTGGAAGACGATGCCGCCGCCCGCGTAGGCCGCGTTCAGCCGCGCGAAATCGCCGCCGCCGCCGCAGATGTGCAGTTCGGCCGCTTCGCCCTGCCGCTGCCACAGGCGCACGCCGCGGCAGACGGTTTCCACATCGTAGCTGTGGCTGAGCGTGCCGAGGTAGAACAGGCGGGTTTTCTTGTCGGCGAAGGTTTGCGCGGGCGCCGCGGCGACGGCGGCAAAGTCGGCGCCGATGTACACGGCTTCGTGCGGCACGGCGGGATTGGCGGCGCGGGCGCGTTCGAGATAGGTGTGCGACACGGCGGCCAGCGCGTCGGCGCAGGCATAGGCGCGGTCGGCCTTGCGGCCAAAGGGGACCAGGCGCGGCGGCAGTTTTTTCAGCGCGGGCAGCACGGCGGAAAACGATTCCGGCCACACGTCCTGCACGTCGATAATCAGCTTATAGCCCAAACGGGCTTTGTGCCGCCCGAGTACGAGGTTGGAGGCAATCAGCGGGTAGGCGGAATACACCGCGTCAAACGCCCCCGCCGCCTGCGCCGCTAGCCATTGGTCGAGGTGGCGGACAAAGGCGTGGTGGCTTTTCAGACGGCCTATCGAGACGTTTTTCTCATAGCCCGTTTCGTCGAGCAACACGACTTTCAGACGGCCTTGCGAAGCGGCGGCGGCGTCCTCAGGCCGTCTGAAAGACTTGTCGAAATGGCGGAAACGGCTGGTGAGCAGGGTGACGTCGTGCCGCTCGGAAAGCCGCTCGGCCAGATAGCGGAAGCGGTTGAAATAAGGCTCGCCGGGCAGCGAGCAGAAGGGGGCGGCGATCAGGATGTTCATGGGAAAGGCCGTCTGAAAGGCGGTTTACGCCAGCCAGCCGTAAGGGTTGACCGCGCGGTTGTCGATCAGGCGCACCAGGCCGAAGATGACGCGGAAGAGATACCACAGGCCGGTGAGGTCGACCAGCGGATAGAGGAAAAACAGAGGAAACTCAAACATATAACTCAAAATCGCCAGCAGTATCGGTCCGCCGATAAAGCCGAGCAGCGAACCCCAGAAGGTGCGGATCAGATAGGGGATGTGGGTGGAGTAGTTTTCGTCGGTGACGGTGTCGCGCTTGGCGTAGGCGACGATGACGCCGATCAGCGCCGCCAGACCGGCAGTAAAGATGGTGACGATATACAGGGCGTAAATCAGATAAAGGAAATTGCGCTGTTTTTCGCGATCGGAAGCGTTTGACAAAGAGTTGTCCATTCTTGTCTGCTTTGAAAGGGATGGTTGGAAAGGCGCGATTTTAACAAAAAGCGGATGCGAAAAGGCCGTCTGAAAGGGTTTCAGACGGCCTTTTGTCTAGGCGATAACGTTTTGCGGCCTGCCTGCGGCGAAGGCTTCGATATTGGCGGTGATGATTTCGCACATTTTGCGCCGCGCCTCGCTGCTGCCCCAAGCGATGTGCGGCGTGACAATCAGGTGCGGCAGATTAGCCGACAGGAGCGGGTTGCCCTCTGCGGGCGGCTCTTGCGAGAGCACGTCGATGCCCGCGCCGCCGAGCGTGCCGTATTTGAGCGCGGCCAGCAGGGCGGTTTCGTCCACCAGGCCGCCGCGCCCGCAGTTGATAAGGACGGCGCCGGGTTTCAGGGCGCGCAATTCGTCTTCGCCTATCATCAGCCGCGTGTCGGGCGTGAGCGGGCAGTGCAGCGACAGCACGTCGGCGCGGCGCAGGGCTTCGGCAAAGGAAACGTAGCCCTCGCGCACGGCGGCGGCATTTTTGTGTTCGGCAAACAGCACTTCCATGCCGAAGGCGCGGGCGTATCCGGCCAGCGTGCGGCCGATGCTGCCGCGCCCGAACACGGCCAGGGTTTTGCCGTTCAAATCGCGCAGGGGCGCGCCGAAATGGCAGAAAAAGGGCGATTGCTGCCACAGGCCTGCGGCGATGTCGCGGCGGTAGGCGGGCAGGTTGCGCATCAGGGCGATCATCAGCATAAAGGCGTGTTCGGCAACGGATTCGCTGCCGTAGGCGGGCACGTTGCAGACGGCAATACCGGCGGCGCGGGCGGCGGCCAGGTCGATGTGGTCGCAGCCGGTGGCGCACACGGCGATCATTTCCAGCTGCGGGTTGGCGGCGATGTCTTCGGCACTGATGCGGACTTTGTTGGTGGCGGCGATGCGCGCGCTCGCCAGGCGCAGGGCGGTGTCGGCGGCGGCGGTTTGCGCGTAGTCGGCAATTTCGTGTGGGAAGCTGAAACGGAAAACATAGTCGTCCGGCAGTGTGCCGCGGTCTAAAAAGACGATTTTGCTGCTCATGGGCATGCTCCTTATGGGAAAGAGGCCGTCTGAAAAGGCCGTCTGAAAGAAAATCAGGCGGCATCGGAAAACGGTTACTGCGCGGGTTGGAGGTGTGCCAGCGGCAGGATGGTGGTGTTTTTCAGCTCGTCGAGCACGAAGCTGGATTTGGCGTCCTGAACGCCGGGATGCGATAGCAGCGTGTCGAGCACGAAATGAGAAAAGGCGGCCATGTCGGGGAAAAAGGCGTGCAGCAGATAATCGGTTTCCCCCGTCAGCGCAAAGCAGCTGAGCACCTGCGGCCAGTCTTTGACGGCCTGCGAAAACCGCGCCCGCGCGTCGACGGATTTGTCGATGGCGACGCGGATAAACACCTGCAAATCCAGTTGCAGGGTTTTCGCCGACAACAGCGCGGCGTGGTAGCGGATCACGCCCGCGTCTTCCAGATGCTTGACGCGGCGCAGGCAGGGCGAGGGCGACAGCGCCACCCGCTCGGAGAGTTCGACATTGGAGAGCCTGCCGTTGCTTTGCAGCACTTGCAGGATTTTCAGGTCGGTTTTGTCCAAAGTAATCTGTGTCATGCAGTTTTTCCTTTTTTCTTCCGTTGTCGGCCGCCTTGGGAGCGTCGGGAAACTATAAGGTAAATTCCGTTAACGCACAATAGATTAAATTCCTGCCTGCTTTAAAAATTAAATGCCGTTCAGACGGCCTTTAGCGCATAAAACACCGCATTTGCCGCCGCATTGCCGCCAAATGTAAAGAAATGCTTGTTTCCGCAGGGCGCGCCGCTATAATCAGACCGTCTGAAACCGAAAACGGAGAAACCCATGACCTTGAACACCACGCCTTTTCATCAAGCCCATATCGACGCGGGCGCGAAACTCATCGACTTTGCCGGCTGGGAGCTGCCCATCCACTACGGCTCGCAAATCACCGAACACGAAGCCGTGCGCACCGACGCGGGTATGTTCGACGTATCGCATATGCTGGTTACCGACGTGGCCGGCGCCCATGCCAAAGCCTTTTTCCGCAAACTGATTGCCAACGATGTCGCCAAGCTGGCCTTTGTGGGCAAAGCGCTCTACTCCGCCATGCTCAACGACAAAGGCGGCGTGATTGACGATCTCATCGTTTACCGCACCAACGAAGCCGAAACGCAATACCGCATCGTGTCCAACGGTGCGACACGCGAAAAAGACACCGCCCAGTTCCACAAAATCGGCGCGGAATTCGGCGTAGCGTTTAATCCGCGTTACGACTTGGGTATGCTGGCGGTGCAAGGCCCCAAAGCGATTGAAAAACTTCTGACCGTCAAACCCGAATGGGCGGATGTGGTGAATAATCTCAAGCCCTTCCAAGGCGCGGATTTGGGCAAGGACTGGTTTGTCGCCCGCACCGGCTACACCG
>CAMURX010000118.1 GCA_947097615.1 uncultured Neisseria sp.
AACGAGCCCTGCGAAGCCGAGCGCATGGCACCCACTTTGCCGCCGCCGGTTTTGGCAAACTCTGCGGCACGTTTTTGCGCGTCTTCAGTGGCTTGGGTAATCAGGTCGCGTTTGATGGTTTCGAGATTGCCGAGCAAGTATTGCGGATTGTCGAACTCGACAAAGTCGTTTTTCGCCCGCAGATTGCGGATGGCGGTTTGTGCGGCTTGGATTTTGTCGAGTTTTTTGGTGTTGACGGTAATGTGGAGGCTGCCGTCGTAGCCGTTGGGTTTGCGTTCGACCACTTCGCCGTCGCTGTTGCGGATTTCTTGATAGACGCGTTCAACCGACGGTAGGCCGATTTGCATTTCGGATTCTTCAAAACCCTGTTTTCTCAAAAAATCTTCCAGCTTTTTGCGCTCCGATGCCAGAGCGTCCAACACGTCCTGATAGCTGTCGCCGTGCAGCGCAACGCCACTGCGCCAGGTTGCGCTGTCGGATTGGAAGTTTTTTTCGGCCAGGCCTTTGACGGTAATCGTGCCGGGCTGGCGGAAGTTTTTAAACTGGATGCCGAGTATGAAGGCAGCGGCCATTAGGCCGGCGGCAAGCAGTGCGCCCAACAGGGGTAGCGAAGATTGGCGATGGGTATCAGTCATAAAACACTCCTTTCAGACGGCCTTGTTCAGACGGCCTCAATACAGCGAAACAAAGGCGGCATATACGCTCAATACGGCAATCAGGCTGTCGGTGCGATCGAATACGCCGCCGTGGCCGGGCAGCAGATTGCTGCTGTCTTTAATGCCCGCCGCGCGTTTGAGCAGGCTTTCGAGCAGGTCGCCGCACACGCTGACGGCAGCCAGCACCGCACCTGCCGCCATGGTGGCAGGCCACGAGGCGTCAAAGCCGAGCCAGCCCGCCGCGCGGACGGCGCTCAGGTAAAGCAGCACCGCCAGCAGACCGCCAGCCACACCTTCCCAGCTTTTTCCAGGGCTGATGGCGGGCGCGAGCTTGCGTCTGCCGAAAGCTTTGCCGGAAAAATAAGCGCCGATGTCGGCCAACCACACCAAACCCATCACCGACAGCAGCGGCAGCACGCTTGCGCCGTCTGGGCGCAGGGTCACGAGGGCGAACCAAAACGGCATCATCAGCATCCAGCCTGCCGCATAGGCACGCCAGCCGCCTGCCAGTTTCCATTTGTGTTTCAGCCACAGCGGCATCACGGCCAACCAGAACACCAGCACGGCAAACCAGCCCACGGCGGGCAGCGCCCAGCCGCCCGCAACCGCCAGCAGCATAAACACCGCGCTTGCCAGCAGATAGGGCGCGCGGTCTTTGCTGTCGATACCGGCCATGCGGGCGTATTCCCACAGGGCAAGCAGGGCGATCAGCGCGGAAAACGCCGCCCACAGGATATCCGAAGCCCAAAACAGCATGCCCAACATGATGGGCAGCAGAATCAGGGCGGTAATGATGCGTTGTTTCAACATATCGGGTTAATTTCTCTGCTGATCCTGCGGCAGCTGCTCGGACGTGCGTCCGAAGCGGCGCTCGCGGCTTTGGAAGGAGGCTATGGCCGTCTGAAAAGCCTGTTTGTCAAAATCAGGCCACAGCGTGTCGGTGAAATAAAGTTCGGCATAGGCCATCTGCCACAAAAGGAAATTGCTGATGCGCATTTCACCGCCGGTGCGGATGAACAGATCGGGCTCGGGCGCATCGCCCAGCATCAGCTCGGCATTGAGGTCGGCCTCCGCAATTTCCTGTTTGCCTGCGGCCAGCAGGCGGTTGGCGGCTTGGAGGATGTCCCAGCGGCCGCCGTAGTCGGCGGCGATGGTGAGCGTAAGGCCGGTATTGTCCTTTGTGAGGTTTTCGGCGGCCTCGATGCCGACGATGATTTCGGCATTAAAGCGGCTGCGGTCGCCGATCACTTTGAGGCGCATATTGTGTTCGTGCATACGCCGAACCTGTTTTTGCAGCGCCTGTAAAAACAGCCCCATCAGAAAGCCGACTTCCTCTTGCGGACGGCGCCAGTTTTCGGTGGAAAAGGCGAAAACGGTCAGATATTCCACACCCGCCGCCGAGCATTCGGCACACAGATTTTCCAGGGCGTCCAAACCTTTTTTGTGCCCCATCACGCGGGGCAGGAAACGTTTCTTCGCCCAGCGACCGTTGCCGTCCATAATCACGGCGATGTGGCGGGGAACGCTGCGGTGTTCCGGTATGGCCTGTGTGCTGCTTTTCACGGGAAATCCTTGTCGTACGCGGGATGAGCGGCTTTCAGACGGCCTTTACACGGCCATCAGGTCTTCTTCTTTGGCGGCAAGGATTTTGTCGACCTCGGCGATGTATTTGTCGGTGAGCTTTTGCACCGCCTCTTCGCCGCGACGTGCCTCGTCTTCAGAAATTTCTTTGTCTTTCAGTAGCTTTTTGATGTGGTCGTTGGCATCGCGGCGCACGTTGCGGATGGAAACGCGGCCTTCTTCGGCTTCGCCTCGCACGACTTTAATCAAATCCTTGCGGCGCTCTTCGGTGAGCATGGGCATGGGCACGCGGATAAGGTCGCCGACAGAGGCGGGATTCAAGCCCAGATTGGAATCGCGGATGGCCTTTTCGATTTTGGCGGCCATATTGCTTTCAAAAGGTTTCACGCCGATGGTGCGCGCATCCAGAAGGGTGACGTTGCCGACCTGGCTCACGGGCACCATGCTGCCCCAGTATTCCACTTCCACTTGGTCGAGCAGGCCGGTATGGGCGCGGCCGGTGCGCACTTTGGCGAGGTTTTCCTTCAATACTTCCAGCGAGCGCTGCATTTTGCTTTCGGCTGTCTTCTGAATATCGCTAATCATCTTGTTCTCTTTAACTTTACGGCTGAAAAATGAAAGGCGGGATACTACCTTGCTTTTCCATGTCGGGCAAGTAAGGACAACCCGCTCCCGCCATCACAAAAGGCCGTCTGAAAACGGCGTTTCAGACGGCCTTTGCGGCTTTCAATGCGGATGTTTAGTGGGCATGGCCGTGGTCATGGTTGTGATCATCGCCGTGGTCATGGCCGCCGTGTGCGCCGGGGCTGCCCGCGTTGGCGCGCACTTCAACCTGCACGGTCTGCTCTTGCGCACCTTTGAATTTCAGCGTCAGCGGGAATTTGTCGCCCGGTTTCAACGGTTTTTTCAAACCCATCAGCATGACGTGGTAGCCGCCCGGTTTGAGCGAGGCGATTTCGCCTTTGGCGATTTTGATGCCGCCTTTCACTTCCTGCATACGCATGCCCATGGCTTTCTGACCAGTTTTCGGGTCGGTCAGCATCGCGTGGATGTGTTCGTGGATTTCCACGCTTTTCGCCACGGGGCTGCTGCCGCCGATCAGAGCGATTTCTTTGGGCGTGTCGTTTTCCATATCCATGAAAACGCCGCCGTTTTTCATGCCTCCCACGGTTTCGCGCGCCCAAGAGTTTTGGATAACCACGCCTTCTGCAAAGGCGGCCTGGCAGAACAGAGTTGCCGCTGCGGCTACAAGTAATTTTTTCATACTGCTTTCCTTTCAAAAAACGGTTGTCAAAAGAAGTCGCCAAAACCGAAAGCTCGTGTGGACGACAGGCAGACTATAAGTCTGTTATATGGTATCAATCAAGGGAAAAGTTTGACCCGCCTCAAAAAACATTGAAACCGTATTCGCGCCACAACGCAATAAACCACAGCAGCGCCAAAAGCAGCAGTGCGAGAAACTGCGCCGCCGAGCAGACGTCTTTCGCCCGTTTGGCCAGCGGGTGTTTTTCCAGCGAAGTATGGTCTACCGCCGCTTCCACACCCGTATTGAACAATTCGACAATCAGGCACAAAAAAGAAGCCGCCAGCAGCACCATCTGCGTCGTCGGCCCGAAGCGCAGCACGAAGGCCAGCACCACCAACGGCACATTGAGCCACAAAAGCTGGCGGAAGCCCTGCTCTTCGCAGGCGGCTTTGAAACCGTCGAGCGAATAGCCCCAGGCGTTAATGATGCGGCGCAGGCCGGTTTTGCCTTTGATTTGTGCGGCGTAGCTGTCGTGGTTGTTTTTTTCCATGGTTTTTCCCTTTTATTAAAAAACGGGTTTGGGAAACGGATGCAGGCCGTCTGAAACCGTTTTTTGCTTTTCAGACGGTCTATTCGTCCTCTTCATCATCCCGGTCTTCTTCCTCTATATATTCTCTGATGATGCCGTCGAGCGTGTCCGCTCCGCCGTATTCTTGCGCAAGGGGCAGGATTTCGCCGCTGTCGTGGGCAAAGAGGAACAATTCGTTGCTGTCCGCACCCAGCAGGATTTTGTCGCCGCTGCCGTTGTCGGCGATGGCGAGGAAGTGTTCATAATCGGTCAAACCCGCGTCTTGCGCGGCTTGGCGGAACCATTGGCTTTGGGGGATGAGGCCGCCGTCCGGATTGCGGCGGTCGTAAAATTCCAAACCGAGATAGCACGAACCGAATTCGGAAATAATTTCTTGATACAGAGAGTTGAGACGCAGGTTCAACGTCTGTTCGATTTCGGCGATGTCCTGCGGCGTGTTCGGCGTGCCTGCGGTCTCGCCCATATCGTTTTCGGCGAAAAAGCGGCGGATAAGTTCGATCAGTTCCATCTTGCTTCCTTAATTAAATGGAAATAACAGGCCGTCTGAAAAACGGGAAACGGGATTCGGCTGCATCCAAACTGTGCTTTCAGACGGCCTCCGTTTAACGGAAAAGCTGAAAATACAAAAATATGCCTATGATTACCGCGCCGTGGGCGAAGTTGAGGTACAGCAGAAATACCGCCAGCCTGCACACCGCACGGTAATCGCCGTCGGAGCAGGCAAGCTGCGGCGGTCTGGCGGGATGGTTTTTTTAAAAAGAAAGCGTAGCGATAACACAACCGATAAATATCGAAGACAAAATACATATCCGACGGTCTGCCCGCCGCTGCGTAAAGGGCGCCATCGGCGCGCAAAGCATCTCAAACGGTTTGCGAGCGGCTGTTAACCCACAGGGAAAACACCGTCAGGACAATCAGATAAGCCGTTATCAGATAAGAAGCGTCAGGCACGGCGTACCTCCGTTGGGCGGTTTCGGTTAATCATACGAAGGCCGTCTGAAAGGTTTCAGACGGCCTTAAAGCCTTTTTCAGACGGCCTCTTCCACCGCGTCGACAAAGCGGGCGGGCACGTCGTAGCCTTTTTGCTGCGTGATTTCCTGAAAGCCCGTCGGGCTGGTGACGTTCACTTCGGTGAGGTTTTCGCCGATGATGTCCAAACCGGCCAGGAGGATGCCGCGCCGTTTGAGTTCGGGGGCGAGGGTTTCGGCGATTTCGCGGTCGCGTGCCGACAAGTCCTGCGCCACGCCGCGCCCGCCCGCCGCCAAATTGCCGCGCGTTTCGCCCTGCTGCGGGATGCGCGCCAGCGCGTAGGGGACGACTTCGCCGCCGATCACCAGCACGCGTTTGTCGCCTTTTACTATATCGGGCAGGTAACGCTGTGCCATGATGGTGCGCGTTTCAAGCTGCATCAGGGTTTCCAGAATGCTGCCGATGTTGGGGTCTTGTTTGGTGAGGCGGAAAATGCCCATGCCGCCCATGCCGTCGAGCGGTTTGACGATGATGTCGCCGTGTTCGGC
>CAMURX010000119.1 GCA_947097615.1 uncultured Neisseria sp.
GAAGTGTTACCTATGTCTTCGTACGGGTGTTACCTTTGTGTCCGGTCTGTACACCGCAAGCGCGGGAGAGGGTCGTGGTGGGGGCGGCAGTCTGCAGGACTTCATTTGCGCCGAAGCCTCCGCAGAAATTGCCGCAGCGGCGCAAGCCCCCACCCTAGGGTCTGTTGACATCCAATTTTTCACAGTATCATACAGATATGACCAGATATACCCTATCCGGTGCCCAGTGTGAAGCCCGCCGCGAAAAATCCCCCTGCCTTATTGAGAAAAACGCCCTTCCGATTTGTTTCATATCGTGCAACATTATTTCACTTCCCGCCCGGCAAAGGCGGGATTTTTTGTATCGATAAAAAACGGCGTCGGTGCTCAGAACAATTGCAGATTGGAAACAAGAAAACAAAAGGGACGACGTCGTCCCTTTGACTATTTAAAACCAATTCAAGACTGTTTTAAATGGAACAATCTTGCACTGCTGCCGGTCAGCCTTTCAGCCGCTGTCGCGTGAACGCCGGTTCAAAGGTAGCCAGCGTTTCGTCCTGCGGCACGGCGGGGATGTCGGGACGGGCTAGGTATTGGCCGAACAGGCGCAGACCCATTGGGGCGAGTTCCCGCTGCCACAGGCTTTGCGCGGTGTCGTCGGGGCGGATGTGGCACCAGTCCTGTAGCAGGATGCCGCCGGTGTCGGCGCCGTCGTCCATGCGGTACAGGGTGCCGCCGGTAACGGGCTCGCGCATGTGGATAGCCCAGCGCACGGCGTCGCGGCCGCGATGGCGCGGTAGCAGCGAAGGATGGTAGCCGACGGCGCCGTAGCGCGCCTGATCACGCAGGCTCTTCGGAATGAAGACGTGTGCGTGGGCGGCAAGGATAACGTCGCATTCGGGCAGGGTTGCGGGCAGCGCGGTTTGTACCGGTATGCCGTGGGCGGCGGCCGTCTGAAACAGCCTGTCTGCGCTGTTCGGCGCGTAGGCAGCGGTGACTTGATGGCCGTCGCGCAGGCATTGCTGCAAAAGTTCAGCGGCCAGCCATTTTTGACCGATGATGGTTATCCTCATGCGTCCTCCCCCTCTCCCAGATAGCGGAAGCCCTGTACGGCGCGGAAATGGCCGCCGTAGCCGCAGCTGCCGCTGGCTTTTTCCGGCCGACTGTCGGCCGCGCGCTCCGCCGAGCGGCGTATGCTGGCGGCGGAGCGGGCTTTGTTGCCGCCGTACAAAACCGCCGATACCTGCGTCCATTTTTTATCGCGACGCAGGGCGTTGGCCAATGCGGGATGCGAGGTGTGGAACAGCGTGCGCATGGGCTTTTGGTAGCGGTTTTCGCCGCGCAGCCACATCTCGCAGCAGGCATTGAGAAAGCGCATGCCTACGCCCGCGCCCTGCCACTCAGGCAGCACCACCAAACGGCACGCCCGCGCTTCGACCAAACCGGGGCGGGTACTGAACGCGATATGCGCCACAGGCTGGCCGTTGACCAAACCCATGTAGTGGGTGGCGGCAATCATCGGCGGCAGTTTTAAATAATGATGCGGCTCAAACAGGCGCCAGTCGGCTTGTCGGCAAGGGTATATTTCCAGTTCGAGTTTTGGGCGTTGCCTGACCCACCCCCATTGGAATTGGCCGGTGTCGGTATCCAATACCCAGTCGGGTTGCACCCAGTCCAAAATATCGTGGTGGCAGGACAGCAGCACTACCTGCCCCGTCGTGCGGCGCCATGCCTTGGCAAACGCGCCCGCGCCGATTTGGGCGATTTGGCGGTCAACCACCGAGCTGAACTCGTCCAATACCGCAAAGGACGGCGCTTCGCACAGCAGCCGTGCCAGATTGGCGCGGAACTGCTCGCCGTTTGAGAGCACGGCGTACGGGCGCAGCCATGTCGGCACACTGCCCAAACCCACCGAAGCCAGCGCGGCGGTAACGTCGTTAAATGCGCCATCGGGTGCAATCGCATCCACAATCGGCACATCCCGCGCCCATTTGGGCGCGTAGATGTGCCCCAGCTTTTTGCCGATGCTGGTTTTACCCGAGCCGGAAGAGCCGACCACCACGCCGATCTGCCATGGTTGCTCATCCAGCGGCAAATCCGCGCTTAGGTTAAAGTTTGCCCCGGTTTCCACATTAAACAGCGATTTCACAGCGGCGGCGCGGTAGCTGTCGAAATCCGAACAGCGGTGTTGGATTTGGATTTTCATACGCTGACCACCTTTAATTTCAAACCTTGTTCTTTCAGCTCGGCATACACCTGTTGCTGGTGCTTCTCGTCGGCGCACAGCACGACCACACCGTACTGCTGTTTGTATTTAAAGCCGTTGCGGCCGTAGTGCTTGGCCGCTGTTTGCGGCGGCGGATTTAGCGGGATGGCGTTGTTTTTGAGCATCCATTGTTTCCTTTCAGGTTCGGATGCTCGGCGGCATTCTGGGTTGTTAAAGAACTAAATTTGTTCACGGCCTTGCAGCGCGGGCATTTGATTTCAAAGTTGCCCGTGCCGACGGCCAAGAGCTTATTGCAATGTGTGCAACGGTGTTTCATTTTTTGCGGCTTCCTACATCGTTAGTGATACAATCCGCCCGCCCTCGAGGGTGGCGGCTTTGGCTGATGCAGGCTGGTTCTGCTAGGCTGGCGCGGCGGGTGTGTCAGCACCTGCCGTGTCGCCGTCTTTTTAGGTTTGTCTGCCCGTCCGTTTCTGCGGACGGGCTTTGTTTTACTGTTTTGCCCCATCTTCCTTTTTCAGACGGCTGCTGCGCAGCTCCGGCGGGAAGTGGTGTCGTCTGCACTCTTGTTCGTAGGCGCTTTTGCAATGGTCGCGCTGATGGCGGAACAGGCCGTTGATGATGCGGCGGGCGAACAGCCAGCGGCGGCGGGGCTTTTGTTCCAACACAGCGCGGCGGTGGATGCGGCTGGACAGGGTTTCGTCCGGCCAGCCGCCGGTGAGGGCGTTCAGCAGTTGGTCGGCGGCGATCAGGATGAGGCGCGGGCGGGTTTTCAGGGTGTTCATCGGCGGTATTCCCATGTTTTAAACGTTCTGCCGCAGCAGACGGCGAAATTCCATCCTTTGTAACAGCTCATTTGCGTTTTCCTTTTTGGTTTCTGCGCCGCTCGGCACGGTTGCCGTGCCGGCTTTCAGGTTGCTTTGATGTTTCCAGCGCAGCAGCCAGCATCAGCGCCATTGTCAGCAGCGGCGTGCGGCTTGGCTTGCTCAAACCGATTCGGATTTGCTCTTTCATGCTTCCCCCTTTCAGACGGCCTGAAATTCGGGCGCGGGCTGCGTCCAGCCGTCGGAATAGTCGTAATCAAGCGGATGCTCGGCTTGGAGCATGGCGGCGCGGTGGCGTTCGGCGTTGGCGAAATCGGCCTGTTCGTCGGCAATCATTTTGAGTGACAGCTCGTCGAGCAAATCCTGCGTCATGGTGACAAAGCTGTTGTCCATGGTTTTCCATTGCAGCTTGTCGGGCAGTTTGGACAGGGTGCGCAGGAAGGTGTACCGGCCGCGGGCGGAGTCGTCGTTGTGAAACCATTTGCCGATGCTCGGTACGAACACGCCGGCGCGGGTGGCCTCGTGGCGGCGCGCTTTGATGCGCTCCCACATTTCGCCCTGCTGGCGGATTTTGCGTTCGGCTTCGGCGGCGGGGTCGGGCTGCCATTGTGTGCCGCCCCAGCGGTGCAGGTCGGAGGGCGGCGGCTCTAAGGTGAGGCCGTCTGAAAGTTCGCCCGCTGCGGTGACGGTGAGGGCTTCGCGGGTGTCGGTGCGGTAGGCGGTTTGTCCCCGGTGGTCGGGAATGTATTCCCAGCCCGTGCCCGTCCAGCGGGCGGTCTGTCCGTCCGCTGGGTCGGGCGGGTCGGTGTCGACGCACAGGGCGGGGAGCAGCCAGCCGCCGCCCAGGGGGTCGGGGTCGGCTTCGGTTTGGCCGATGTAGAGGCCGTCTGTATCGAGCTGGCAGACGATTTTGGGTTGGTATTCGGTCATGGTGTGCTCCTAGATTTTGATGCAGGCCAGAAGGGCAATGTTACGGGGGCGGGTTTCCGCGCCGCCGGTGGCGGTGTAGTCGCCTTTGGCAAAACCGTAGACGTTGTTGGAATCGGTGTCGGGCACCAGGGTGATGTTGAGGTTTTTGCGCTCCGACAGATTCTCAAACATGTTGTCGCTGTTGCCCGCAATCGGCATCGCGTGTTTGTGGGATTTGATTTCGTCACCCTGCGCCGAACCCAAGGCGCGGTTGGCATCGACGCCGCGGCCGTCGTCCCAGCCGCGTACAAACTCGCCGCGCAGGTCGGGAAGGTTAAATGTGTTGCGGCCGTCGCCCGCGCCGTAGGTCGTGCCGATGGCGGCAAAGAGGGCGGCGTAGGCGGTGCGGGAGACGGCGGCGCCGTTGGCTTTGAGCCAGCCCGTGGGGGCACGGTTGCCTGCGAAGAAGGCGATTTGGCCGGAGGGGGCGGCTTGGGCGATTTTGCCGGCGACGGTGGCGGCAAAGTTGGCATCGCCGCCCAGCGCGTTTTGCAGCTCTTTCAAGGTATCGAAGGCCGCGCCCGCGCCGCCGAGGATTTCGTTTTTCAGTGAATCACGCACGGCCTGCGCTTTTCTCTCCACCCAGCCTTGATAGGCAACGGTTTCATTGCCCTCTGTCGCAGGGAGGGAGATGTATTTGGCCGCCTGCCCGCTCTCCTCGAATTTGAAATTGAGGCGCACGCTGCCTGACACGGTGTGCGAGGCTTGGGGCGGGCTCTCCACTACCCAGCGGCCTTTGCCGCTGGTCATGGACAGTTTGCCCCACTGGCCGGGGTTGTCGATGGTGAGCACGCCGCCGGTGAGGGTTTGGCTGCCCCGGTTGCCCAGTTTGTCGTCGTTGAGCTTTTTACCCATCGCGGCGGACAGGGGGCGCTTGGTGTCGGTCGAGGTCAGGTTGTTTTCCACCATGCCCGAAACCAGCAGCGTGCCGCTCGACTCGGGAAAGTAGTAGACATAGTTGCCTTCGGCCTTGTCGTTGTTGCCGTCGGCGCCCCATTTTTTTTCGATGTGGGCGGGGTTGGTGACAAGTGCCATATAGGGGACGTTGCCGCGCAGAAAGTGCATGGCGTAGGGTTTGGGGGCGGTGGTGCTGCGCCATGAGAGGGCGTTGTAGCCTTGGAGTTCGAGGGTGCCGGAGATGGCGCCGCCGGTCAGCGGCAGGAAGGCGGCGCCGATGTCATCGACGGCTTTTTTCAGGGCTTTGCCCTGCTCGGCGCTCAATGCGGCGTCGCGGCCGCCTGCGGTGAGGTTGTCTATGAGTCTGACGACTCCGGCGAGGGTGGCGGTGGCTTTGGCCAGCTCGTGTGTGTGGCCGGTGTTGCCGTTGCCCGCCCAGTTGTTCGTGTTGCCCGACAGGGTGGACGGGGTAGCGAGGGCGAGGCTGCGGGAGGCGGACAGGTTGCCGCCGCCGACCAGTCCCGCGCCTGCGGTGATGCTGATGCCCTGCAGGCTGCCGATACTCTGGACGGCTTTTGCCAGCTCGGTTTTGAGCCACAGGGTGCGGTTGGCCAATTCCCGTGTCGGGCGGTTGTCGATGCCGTTGGGGCCGCCCATTACGGGGTCGGAGGTCTCGAACTGGTAGATGCCTG
>CAMURX010000120.1 GCA_947097615.1 uncultured Neisseria sp.
AGCTTGGGTTGAAAACCCGACAATATCAATGAATTTACAGTTTTGTTGGGTCTCGACCCAATCTACGCTGCTTAATTTTCAAGCTAAAAGGCCGTCTGAACATCTTTCAGACGGCCTTTGGCGTATCAGCAGCTAAATTTAACCGCGTTTGGCGGCAGACGGTTTTTTGCCTTTGAAACCGTCGCGTTTTTTGAAGCCGCCTTCTTTTTTAAACCCGCCCTCGCGGCGGCCGAATTTTTTGTCTTTGTCGAAGCCGCCTTTGCCGCCCCAGCCGCCGCGTGATTTGGGCTTGCCGCCGGCGGCTTTGCGTTTGCGGGTCGGCTCCATGCCTTCGATGGTCAGCTCGGGCAGTTTGCGGCCGATGTATTTTTCGATTTTGTGCACTTTCACATATTCGTTGACTTCGGCAAAGGTAATGGCGATGCCGGTACGGCCGGCGCGGCCGGTGCGGCCGATGCGGTGTACATAATCTTCGGCCTGTTTGGGCAGGTCGTAGTTGATGACGTGGGTGATGGTGGGCACGTCGATGCCGCGTGCGGCCACGTCGGTGGCGACGAGGATTTTGCAGCGGCCTTTGCGCAAATCCATCAGGGTGCGGTTGCGCCAGCCCTGCGGCATGTCGCCGTGCAGGCAGTTGGCGGCGAAACCTTTTTCATACAAATCGTCGGCGATGACTTCGGTCATGGCTTTGGTGGAAGTGAAAATCACGCATTGGTCGATGTTGGCATCGCGCAAAATATGGTCGAGCAGGCGGTTTTTGTGGCGCATGTCGTCGCAGTACAAAAGCTGCTCTTCGATTTTGCCCTGCTCGTCAACGCGTTCGATTTCGACGATTTCGGGATTTTGGGTCAGGCTGCGGGCGAGTTTGCCGACTTCGCCGTCCCATGTGGCGGAAAACAGCAGGGTTTGGCGGTCTTTTGGGGTGGCGGCGACGATGGTTTTGATGTCGTCGATGAAGCCCATGTCAAGCATACGGTCTGCTTCGTCGAGAATCAGCACTTCGAGGCGCTCGAAATCGACTTTGCCGCTTTTCATCAAGTCCATCAGGCGGCCGGGCGTGGCCACAATCAGATCAACCGGTTTGCTCAATGCTCGGGTTTGGTAGCCGAACGATGCGCCGCCGACGATGCTGACGGTGCGGAACCATTTCATGTTTTTGGCGTAGGTGAGCGCGTTTTTTTCCACTTGGGCGGCCAATTCGCGCGTGGGCGTGAGCACGAGGGCGCGCGCGCCTTTGCCGGGTTTGTCGCTGCGGCGGGTCAAGCGTTGCAGCGTGGGCAGCAGAAAGGCGGCGGTTTTGCCCGAGCCGGTTTGCGCCGAGGCCATCAGGTCGCGGCCTTCAAGCGCCAGCGGCACGGCCTGCGCCTGAATCGGCGTGGGCGTTTCGTAGCCCGCGCTGGTCAGGGCGGAGAGAATGTTTTTATCGAGGTGTAAATCGGAGAATTTAATAGACACGGCTATCCTTCAAAGACAACAACACGCTTCCGTCTGCAAGGTTTTCAGACGGCCTGAAGCTCGGATGGGTAACGTCAATGAGGATTGGCGGTACAGGGTTGTCGCAAGCGGCTTGGGCTTGTGGTTAACATCGACAACAACCTGCAAGATACGTTTTCCGCAAGGGAAAAGACAAAAGAAACGCGCCCATCGGGGCGGTTTGAGAATCTGTAAACAATCAAATTCTTAGGTTGGTAGACGATGGCTTCGGATAAAAAGGCGAATGGCGGATAATATAGTCGCAGGGCGACGCGGTCAAGCGCGGCGGGGTTAATTACGGTAAAATCAAGCCCTTTGCACCCCTGCCGCACGAAAGGCCGTCTGAAATGACCGACATCACCCCCTTTGCCAACCGCTTGGGCAAAAACATCAAACACCTGATGAAATGGGCTAGGCGCAACGGCCTCGAAGCGTGGCGCATTTACGACCGCGACATTCCGCAGTTTCCCTTTGCCGTCGATGTGTACGGCAGCCAAATCCATTTGCAGGAATACGATACCGGCTGGCTGATGGCGGATGACGAATACGAAGACTGGCTCGCGCAGGTTATCGAAGCCGTTGTTTTCGTAACCGGTTTTTCGCCCGACGACATCCATCTCAAGCACCGCGAGCGGCAAAAAGGCACGCAGCAGTACGAAAAAACCGGCCGCGCGGGCGAAGATTTTGTTGTGGCCGAACACGGACGCAGGTTTTGGGTCAACCTCGACAAATACCTCGACACCGGCCTGTTTCTCGACCACCGCAACACACGCAAAAAAGTGGGCGACAGCGCGGAGGGCAAACGCTTTCTCAACCTGTTTTCCTACACCGGCAGCTTCACCGTGTACGCCGCAACAGGTGGCGCGGTATCGAGTGAAACCGTTGATTTGTCGAACACTTATCTCGATTGGGCCAAACGCAATTTCGAGCTAAACGGCATCGATACCGCGCAGCACCAAATCATCCGCGCCGACGTGTTCCAATACCTTCAGACGGCCTCGCAGGAGGGCAAGCGGTTTGACCTCATCGTGATGGACCCGCCCAGCTTCTCCAACAGCAAAAAAATGCCCGACACGCTCGACATCCAGCGCGACCACGCCCGCCTCATCGACGGCGCCATGAGCCTGCTCGATTCAGACGGCCTTTTGTATTTTTCCAACAACCTGCGCAGCTTCACGCTGGACGAAGCCGTAGCCCAACGCTATGAAACCAAAGATATTTCCAAACAATCCGTACCCGACGATTTCCGCAACAAAAAAATCCACCAGTGTTGGGAAATCCGCCATAAGGCCGTCTGAAACGGCAGCACGAAGGCCGTCTGAAAGTGCGTTTCAGACGGCCTTTCGCATATAATCCGCCCCCTCAAAGGGCATCAGCAAAGGGCAGAACATGCAAACCTATCTCGTCGGCGGCGCGGTGCGCGACGCCCTGCTCGGATTGGCAGTAAAAGACCGCGACTGGGTGGTCGTCGGTGCGGACGCCGCAGCCATGCTGGCGCAGGGCTATCAGCCCGTCGGCAGAGACTTTCCCGTCTTCCTCCATCCCGAAACGCACGAAGAATACGCCCTCGCCCGCACCGAACGCAAAACCGGCAAAGGCTACGCAGGCTTTGCCTTCCACGCCGACAAAAGCGTCACCCTCGAACAAGACCTGATGCGGCGCGACCTCACCATCAACGCCATGGCACAGGACAAAGACGGCCGCATCACCGACCCCTTCGGCGGCCGCGCCGATCTGCAAAACAAAATCCTGCGCCACGTCTCCCCCGCCTTTGCCGAAGACCCCGTGCGCATCCTGCGCACCGCCCGCTTCGCCGCCCGCTACGGCTTTAACGTTGCCGAAGAAACCATGACCCTGATGAAACAAATGGTTGCCGACGGCGAGGCCGACGCCCTGGTTGCCGAACGCGTCTGGCAGGAGCTTGCCAAAGGACTGATGGAACAACAGCCGCGCCGTATGATCGAAGTTTTGCGCGAATGCGGCGCGCTCAAAGTCATCCTGCCCGAAGTCGACGCCCTTTTCGGCGTGCCGCAGCGTGCCGAACACCACCCCGAAATCGACAGCGGCATCCACACACTCATGACCCTGCAACGCGCCGCCGACCTCGGCCTGAGCCTGCCCGAACGCTACGCCGCCATGCTGCACGATTTGGGCAAAGCCCTCACCCCGCCCGACATCCTGCCGCGCCACCACGGCCACGACATCGCGGGCGTCAAACCCGTCCAAGCCGTCAACCGCCGCTGGCGCGTACCCAAAGCCTGCGCCGAGTTGGCCGAACTCGTCTGCCGTTGGCACATCATCCTCCACAGCGTCAAAACCCTGCGCTCTGACACCGCCCTCGACGTTTTGCAGCGCACCGACGCCTTCCGCCGCCCCGACCGTTTTCAGACGGCCTTAAACGTCTGTCTGGCCGACGTGCAGGGACGCCTGGGCAGGGAACGCGAACCCTACCCGCAAATGGCGCACTGGCTCGCCCTCCTGTCTGCCGCCAACGAAGCCGACACCGCCGCCGTCGCCGCCTCCTGCACCGACCCCGCGCGGATACCCGAAGCCGTCAGACGCGCGCGCCTGGCAAAACTCCAAGCCGTGCACGAGCCCTATCGCCATGCGGCCGTCTGAAAGCGAATCCTCAACGAAGTGAAAACGCCAAACACCCCTTTCAGACGGCCTCAAACAAACCGAACGGAAAAAACCATGACCAAAGAAACCCGCCCCAACACCTACAACCGCATCCTCGACGCCGCCCTCAAACTCTTTAACGAAGAAAGCGAACGCGCCACCACCACCAACCACATCGCCGCCTACCTCGGCATCAGCCCCGGCAACCTCTACTACCACTTCCGCAACAAAGACGAAATCATCCTCCAGCTCCACCGCCGCTACAGCAGCACCATGATGGCGCAAATCCGCGAAGCCGACGCCCCGCAAAACCTGTCCGACGTCGCCGCCTACCTCGACGGCATCTTCGCCACCATGTGGGACTACCGCTTCCTGTTCAGCGACACCAACGCCCTCCTCTCGCGCAACGCCGAACTTCTGGGCGACTACAACGAATTCACCCGTGCCAAAGCCTCGCCCGTCGTCCTGCGCTACCTCGAATACCTCGCCGCCACCGACATCCTGCAGGCCGACAAAGAAGACCTGCAAAACCTCGCCCTCAACATGTGGATCATCACCAAATACTGGTTCGACCTGCACGGCTCCGTGCGCCGCAGCGGCAAACTGCCCGAAGACACCAAACGCCTGGGCGTGCTGCGCAACCTCAGCCTGCTCAAACCCTATATCCACCCCGACCACCGCGCCGAGTTCGCCGCCATCACCGCCAAACTCAAAGCCTGAAAACCCCTTTATCAAAAATACCGTCCCGCATTAATCCCCGAACGGATACAGGCGGGAACAGCCGCCCGAGCCGCACCATGAGCAAACCCGATTACCCCGTCACCCCCGCCGTCCGCTTCCTGCGCGCCGCCCGAGCCACCTTCCTTCCCCGCCTCTACCCCTACGAAGAACACGGCGGCACGGCGCATTCCGCCGCCCGCCTGGGCGTCCCCGAACACCAAGTCGTCAAAACCATCGTCCTGCAAAACGAAAACAAAAAAGGCCTCATCGTCCTCATGCACGGCGACCGGCAAATCTCCACCCGCAACCTAGCCCGCCAACTGGGCATGAAACACATCGAACCGGCCAGCCCACAGCAGGCCGCCAAATGGACGGGCTACCTCGTCGGCGGCACCAGCCCTTTCGGCACAAAAACCGCCCTGCCCGTCTTCGTCGAACGCAGCATCTGGGATTTGGACACCATTTACATCAACGGCGGCAAACGCGGCTTCCTCGTCGAAATCAGCCCGCAAGTGCTGCACACCCTCCACCCGCAAAGCGTCAACGCGGCAACGGATTAGCACTTCCGAACCAGCAAGCAAAAGGCCGTCTGAAAACCCGCCGTTTCTCAGGTTTTCAGACGGCCTTTTTCTACCTTTTTCTATAGTGAGTCAAAATAAAAAAGATACAAGGCTGCAAGCCGCAGACAGTACAGGTAGTACGGGGCAGGTTTTCT
>CAMURX010000121.1 GCA_947097615.1 uncultured Neisseria sp.
ACGAGCATTATCTCGAAGTCGAAACCCCGATGATGCACCCGATTCCCGGCGGTGCGACAGCGAAGCCCTTCGTTACCCATCACAACGCGTTGGACATCCCGCTCTACCTGCGCATTGCCCCCGAGCTGTATCTGAAACGCTTGGTGGTCGGCGGTTTGGAGCGCGTGTTTGAAATCAACCGCAGCTTCCGCAACGAAGGCATGTCCGTGCGCCACAACCCCGAATTCACCATGATCGAATTCTACGAAGCCTTCTCCGACTACGAACGCATGATGCAGATGGCGGAAGACATCATCCGCAACGCATCGCGCACGGTCAACGGCACGGCGAAAATCAGCTACAACGGCAAAGAAGTCGATTTGGAAAGCCCGTTTGAACGCCTGACCATTCTCGAAGCCATCAAAAAATACAATCCGCACTACACCGACGAGCAGTTGAACGATGCGGAGTGGCTGAAAAAAGAAATCGTCAAACACGGCGAAAGCCTGCCGCCGTCCCCCGGCATCGGCAGCCTGCAACTCGCCCTGTTTGAAGGTTGCGCCGAGGGCAAACTGTGGAACCCGACCTTCATCGTCGATTACCCGGTCGAAGTTTCCCCGTTGGCACGAGCTTCGGATACGAAACAAGGTCTGACCGAACGTTTCGAATTGTTCGTTGTCGGCCGCGAGCTGGCAAACGGCTATTCCGAGTTGAACGACCCCGAAGACCAAGCCGAACGCTTCAAAGCGCAAGTGGCGCAAAAAGACGCGGGCGACGACGAAGCCATGCACTACGATGCCGACTACATCCGCGCGATGGAATTCGGCCTGCCGCCGACAGGCGGTTGCGGCATCGGCATCGACCGCTTGGTGATGCTGTTGACCGATTCGCAAACCATCCGCGACGTGATTTTGTTCCCGCAGATGCGTCCCGAATAAGGTAGGGTTGAATGATGGAAAGGCCGTCTGAAAGCGGGGTTCTCCGTTTTCAGACGGCCTTTTTGTTCTTTACGGCTGATTTCCGTTGCCTCTCACCAAGCCGAAGCAGGCGGTCTATCGTGGAGTTACCCAAGATTTTCCCAGAGCGGCCATATCCGTTTGACGGGGGTTGGGCGGTAAAGCAGGACGGATAGGGCTGCTTAAGCGGCCGTTGCTGCGGCAGGCCGTCTGAAAACTGTTCGGACGGCCTTTCCCGATCGGAAACGCCGCTTTTCCCATACCGCGCTTTTTCCGCCGTGCCTTTTCCCGTAAAATCCGCCTTTTCCAACAAATGCTTTCAGACGGCCTTTGTCTTGCTATCGGCCGTCTGAAAACTTATCGAAGCACAATAAAATGATTAACAAGATTTTCAACTGGTTTGAAAGCCGGGTCGAAGCGTATCCCGAAGCCGTGCCGCTGTCGCCGAAAAAAGGGCTGCTGCCGTTTGTTTGGTCGGGCATGGACGGCGTGCGCAAATGGATTGCCGTGCTGGCGGTGATGACGGCGGGCATCGGCATCATGGAAGCCCTACTGTTTCAGTTTATGGGCAAGGTAGTGGACTGGCTGGGCAGATACACGCCCGAAACGCTGTTTGCCGAAAAAGGTTGGGCGTTGGAGGGTATGGCCTTGATGATGCTGTTCTCCATCTGCTGGATATTCATCGCGTCCAACGTGCGCCTGCAAACCCTGCAAGGCGTGTTCCCCATGCGCCTGCGCTGGAATTTCCACCGCCTGATGCTGGGGCAGAGCCTCGGTTTTTATCAGGACGAATTTGCCGGCCGCGTGTCCGCCAAAGTCATGCAGACCGCGCTGGCGTTGCGCGACGTGGTGATGACCCTGGCCGACATGGTAACTTATGTGCTGGTGTACTTCATCACGTCGGGCGTGATACTGGCAACGCTCGACAGCTGGCTGCTGCTGCCGTTTATCGGCTGGATAATCGGCTTTGCCTTGGTGATGCGTTTCCTGATTCCCAAATTGGGCAGAACCGCCGCCGCGCAGGCCGATGCCCGCTCGCTGATGACCGGCCGCATCACCGATGCCTATTCCAACATCGCCACCGTCAAACTTTTCTCCCACGGCGCGCGTGAAGCGGCTTATGCCAAGCAGTCGATGGAAGAATTCATGGTAACCGTTCATGCCCAAATGCGTCTGGCCACCATGCTGCACACCTGCAGTTTTCTGGTGAACACGTCGCTCACGCTGAGCACCGCCGCGCTGGGCATCTGGCTGTGGCATCAGGGGCAGGTCGGCGTGGGCGCGGTGGCCACAGCCACGGCCATGGCTTTGCGCGTGAACGGCCTGTCGCAATACATCATGTGGGAATCGGCACGGTTGTTTGAAAACATCGGTACCGTCAGCGACGGCATGGCCACCCTGTCCAAACCGCAAACCATCTTGGACAAACCGAACGCGCCGCCGCTGAAAGTGGTACGCGGCGAAATCAAATTCGACAAAGTCGATTTTTCCTACGAAGCGGGCAAACCGCTGCTGCAGGATTTCAACCTGACCATCCGCCCGGGCGAAAAAGTCGGCCTAATCGGCCGCAGCGGCGCGGGCAAGTCCACCATCGTCAATCTGCTCCTGCGCTTTTACGAACCGCAAAACGGTACGATTTCAATAGACGGCCAAAACGTCGGCGACGTTACCCAAGAAAGCCTGCGCGCCCAAATCGGATTGGTGACGCAGGATACCAGCCTGCTGCACCGCTCCGTGCGCGACAACATCGTCTACGGCCGCCCGAACGCGACGGACGAAGAAATGATGCAGGCCGCCGAACGCGCCGAAGCCGCCGATTTCATCCCCAACCTTTCCGATGCCAAAGGGCGGCGCGGCTACGACGCGCATGTCGGCGAACGCGGCGTGAAACTCTCCGGCGGCCAACGCCAGCGCATCGCCATCGCCCGCGTCATGCTGAAAGACGCGCCGATTCTGTTGCTTGACGAAGCCACCAGCGCGCTGGATTCCGAAGTGGAAGCCGCGATTCAGGAAAGCCTCGACAAAATGATGGACGGCAAAACCGTGATTGCCATCGCCCACCGCCTGTCCACTATCGCCGCCATGGACAGACTCATCGTTTTGGACAAAGGCCACATCGTCGAACAAGGCACTCATGCCGAACTTCTGGCGCAAAACGGACTGTATGCCAAACTGTGGTCGCGCCAAAGCGGCGGCTTTTTGAGCGAACACGAAGGCGAAGCCTGAGCAAACAGGTAAAGGAGGCCGTCTGAAAAGGGCAAAAGCCGTTTTTCAGACGGTCTTTCCCGTTGCCAACGCCAACGAAATATGCCATAACCGCAGCGATTATGATGCAAAGCGGGAAAACGGCATGATTACTGAACAAGAACGCCATTACTGGCTGCGGCTGGCACTGATGCCGCACATTGGCGCGGAAAGCTTCCTGCAGCTTATCCGCCGTTTCGGCACGGCTACCGCCGCGTGGCAGGCGGATGCCGCAGCCGTACGGCAAGTACTGGTACGCAAAGCCGCGCAGGAAGCATGGGCAAACCGGCGCGGAGAAGCCGAACAGGCCGCCGAAGCCGCCGAAAAATGGTCGGAACAGGAAAACTGCCGCCTGCTGCTGTTGTGCGACGAAGACTTCCCCGCCATGCTGTCCGAAGGCATCACCCCGCCGCCGATGCTGTTCGTCCGCGGCAACGTCGGACTGCTGCACCGCCCGTCCGTGGCCATAGTCGGCAGCCGCCACGCCACCCCGCAGGCACTGCGCATCGCCCACGACTTCGGCCGCAGCCTGTCCGAGCTCGGGATTCCCGTCGTTTCGGGCATGGCCGCCGGCATCGATGCGGCCGCCCATCGCGGCGCATTGGCGGCCGGCGGCGGCACCGTGGCCTTTTGGGGGACGGGCATAGACCGCATCTATCCGTCGTCCAACCGCGAACTGGCCTACGAACTCGGCGAAAAAGGCGCGATTGTATCCGAATTCCTGCTCGGAACCCGCCCGCTGGCGGGCAACTTCCCGCGCCGAAACCGCCTGATAGCCGCACTCTCGCAGGCCGTATTGGTCGTTGAAGCCGCCTTGGAATCGGGTTCGCTGATTACCGCGCGGCTGGCGGGCGAAATGGGGCGCGAGGTGCTGGCCGTACCCGGCTCGATAGACAACCCGCACAGCAAAGGCTGCCACAAGCTGATTAAAGAAGGCGCGAAACTGACCGAATCGCTGGAAGACATCCTGCAGGAATGCCCGCAACTGTTGCCAGAAAGTGCCGCTTCATCATATTCTATATATAAGGAAACGCCCGTACGGCGGAAAATTTCCGTCAGCCCTGCGGCAGAAACGGACGGCAGGCGGGAAGAAGTCTTTGAAAACAAAGAATACAGGCCGTCTGAAACCCCGCTTCCCCCGGCGACGGCCTCAAACGATGCCGCCGCCCTGCTTGAGAAAATGGGCTACGGCCCCATACATCCCGACACTTTGGCCGAACAGCTGAACAAAAACGCGGCCGACATTTACGCCGCCCTGTTGGAATTGGAACTGGGCGGACTCGTTGCCGCCATGCCGGGCGGGCGTTACCAACGTATCGGATAAACAGGCCGTCTGAAAACGCGGCCGGACAAGGAATAAAAAATGGTGGAATTGATAGCCTTCTTAATCGAACACTTCCAAGACTTCGACTCCTGCCCTTCGGGCGGCGATTTGGGGCACGTTTTGGAAGAAGTGGGCTTCGACGAGGCCGATATACACAAACTGCTGATGTTGATCGACGTATTGAACGAAGCATCGCAATGGGAAGTTGCCGAACAAAGCGGCACCGCCATGCGCGTTTATTGGACAGAGGAAAGCGACAGGCTGCCGATGGAAGTGCGCGGCCTGCTGCACTACCTCGAACAGGCCGGCGCGCTGGATGCCGGACAGCGCGAGTTCGTCATCAACGCCCTGATGTTCATGCCTGCCGAAGACATTACCGTCGATATGGCCAAAGTGATGAGCCTGCTGGTGTTGTGGGCGCAGAAATCCGAACTGCCCGTATTGGTGGGCGACGACCTGATGGCCGCGCTGCACGGCGAAGCCACCATGCATTGAGGCCGTCTGAAAACGGCCGCCGCGCTACGGTGCAACACGAAATCCAAACACATTCCATAGTTTTCAGACGGCCTCCCGATACGGCAGAGGCCGTCTGAAACATAAAATCCAATACATTAAAAGAGAACAGACAATGGCGAAAAACCTTTTAATCGTCGAATCACCGTCCAAAGCCAAAACCCTGAAAAAATACCTTGGCGGCGATTTCGAAATTCTGGCCTCCTACGGCCACGTCCGCGACCTCGTCCCCAAAAACGGTGCCGTCGATCCCGAACACGACTTCGCCATGAAATACGAGCTGATCAAACGCAACGCCAAACACGTTGATGCGATTGTTGCCGGAGCCAAAGAAGCCGAAAACATCTACCTCGCAACCGACCCGGATAGGGAAGGCGAAGCGATTTCCTGGCATCTTTTTGAAATCCTCAAATCCAAACGCGGCCTGAAAAACATCAAGCCGCAGCGTGTCGTGTTCCACGAAATCACCAAAAACGCCGTGCTCGACGCCGTTG
>CAMURX010000122.1 GCA_947097615.1 uncultured Neisseria sp.
ATCTGCATTTCTATCAGGTAATCATGGAAGAAATGCGCGAAGCCATCGAACAGGGGCATTTTGCCGACTGGCGCGCGCGTTTTCACGAACTGCGTGGTACGAAACCCGAAGCAGAATAAACAAAAAGGCCGTCTGAAAGGTTTTCAGACGGCCTCAGAATAAAGTCAGAATGAAGAAAGAGCGGAAAACCCACTCTGTGTCACAAGCCTTTTACAGACTGGTGACGAACGTAATCAGGCCAAGGATAATGCCAGGCACGTTGGCAACGACAATCGGCCAGTCGCGCGGCTTTTTGAACAGGCCGTAAAACACCCACAGCGTGCAGTTGATGCAGGCCACCAGCGGCTGAATCGGCGTGCCTTTGTGTCCGGCCAGATTGGCCTGAATCTGCGGGATATAGGCCACATACATGCCCACGGCCATGATGCTGGCCAGAATACCCAAAATACGGATTTGCTTTTCGTTCATGATTTTCCTGTCGAAATGTTTGTGAGGGGCGCAAAACCCTTTGGCGGATGCCTGTTCTGCTGCCGCCCAAGCGGCAAAAAAAACGCGGCATCATACGCCTGCTTTATGCCGTTTTCAAACCATACCTTGCCGCGCGGCATCAGAGCGTTTTCATACGACCTCAAAAGACACAGAGGCCGTCTGAAAACCGCCGCACAACCCTTTTCCTGCCCTGTTTTATGAAGCTCAAAACCCTTCTCGCCTATGCCGCCGGCCCCGTCGGCGGCGCGGCCGCCTCGTTTGCCGCCCTGCCGCTTTTGTCGCGCCATTTTTCAAGCACCGACATGGGACGGCTGCTGCTGATGCAAACCGCCGCCGCGCTGGCGTTGATTGCGCTCGGGCTGGGTTTGGATCAGAGCTATATCCGCGAGTTCCACCATTACAGGGGGCGCGAGGGCGTGCTGCTGAAACACACGGCCGCGCCGCCGCTGCTGCTGGCCGTCGCCGCGTTTGCCGCGCTGATGGTTTTTGCGCCCGAGAGGCCGTCTGAAACCGTGTTTTCGCTCGCCGACGCGCGTTTGAGCCTGCTGTGTCTGCTGTTTGCCGCCGCGCTACTGCTGGCGCGCTGCCTGTCGCTGGTGCTGCGGATGAACGGGCGGGCGTGGGCGTTTTCGCTGTCGCAGCTGCTGCCCAAGCTGCTGGTTTTGGCGGCGGCCGCGTTCTGCCTGACGGGTTGGCTGCCCGCCGACACCTTCACCCTGCTGGCGGTGTTCGCGGCGGCGCAGGTGGCGGCGCTGCCGCTTTTGCTGTGGCAGACGCGGCGCGACTGCGCGGCGGCGTGGCGGGCACACTGGTCGGCGGCGGAACTGCGCTCCGCCCTCGCCTACGGCCTGCCGCTGGCGGCGGGCGCGTTGGTTTACTGGGCGTTTTCCTCGGCCGACCGCTGGCTGCTGCGCGATTTGGCCGCGCCGGAAGAGTTGGGCGTGTACGCGCTGGCGGCGGGCTTTGCGGCGGCGGCGGGCATGTTGCAAAACGTGTTTGCCACGGTGTGGGCACCGACGGTGTTCAAATGGGCGGCAGACGGCGGCGGCGCGGACAAAGTCGCCCGCGCCGCCGCCCTGCTCTGCGCCGCCGTGTTGGCTTTGTCGTGTTTGGCCGGGCTGCTGTCGCCGCTGGCCGATCTGATTCTGCCGCCGCAGTATGCCGCCGTGCGCTTCGCCCTGGTGTCGTCCGTGCTCGTGCCGCTGCTGTATACGCTGACGGAGGCGACGGGCATCGGCATCCATGTGCGGCGCAAAAGCGGCCTTGTCCCGCTGGTTTCGCTGGCCGCCCTCGCCGCCGCCCTGCCGCTGCTTTACGCGCTTATCCCGCCCTACGGCGCGCGCGGCGCGGCGGCGGCGGCGGCAATGGCGTTTTGGATTTTCTGCATGCTCAAAAGCGAGCTGTCCGCCCGCCTGTGGCAGCCGCTGCCGCGCCGCACCTTCTACCCCGCCACCCTCGCCGCCCTCGCCGCTGCCGTGCTGCACTCGCTGTTCGGCAGCGCGCGAAACTATCCGCTGTTTGCCGTTTTGTGGACGGTCGGGCTGCTGTGGGCGGCATGGCTGGTCCGCGATGATTTGGGCCGTCTGAAAAAGGCCGTCTGAAAACCAAAAAACAACCGTATTTCGGCAAATCCGACCTTTCAGACGGCCTCTTTATCCCCCGACATACTCAAATTATCCTCCCTTATTTACAGTCAAAAACCCACTCCCGCTGCCGTAAGGGCAGCGGATTTTTATTTATCGTAAAGTTTAATATGTTGAAATACATAAACAAATAAAATAATCCCATTCCCCTGTAAAAAAAAATCCAAATAGATGGCATAAATTTCATCTTTACAAAAACAGGCGTAATTTTTACTTATTTATAACCTACAATGTCGAGAAGATAAAAAACATTACGAAAGCGCACAAAAAACCTACCAAAAGGGCGCTTTCCGAAATGATTTGATAAGGGATCGGCCGTTCCGAACCTTTCAAACCGCCTGTTTCGGGCAATATAAAAATAGCAACCTTACGATTGAGGAATAACATTATGAATGAAACCGTCGATCCGTCCGCCCAATCGGGCAAAGGGCTGAAACGCTATCGGGGAATGTTGGTTTCCCTCTGTGTTTTCGCGCTGCCCCATCCGCAAAACAACCCCGCCCGCAATGCGTCTGACTTGCCGCGTGATTTTGTTTCTTATTGAGTGAAAGGAAAGCCATGAACGACAATACTGCGCCCCAAACCGAATACGCCGGTTTACGTCGGTATCGAGGGTTGATTATCGCCATTGGTATCTTCGTTGTATTGCTGGCAGGGCTGTTGGCTTATGCCAGCAATATTTCCAGCGAGATTGAAGAAGACTCCATTCAAAGTTACGTTACCGCCGAAATGGGCAACTCGTATGGCGAATTGCTGGAGAACGTCCAGTTACTCAAACTCAACACCCACCAAGACCCGAAAAGCCCCTTGGTGCAGGGTGCGTTAAAACGCGCCAAAGAAGCGCAAGACGTTTTTTCGCGTTCACTGAAAGTTACGGCCGAAGGCGGCGATTATCTTTCCATTGACGGCAAACAATATCTGGTGGACGCCTCCGATAAGGGCAAGAAAAAAGCCATGATGGCGGAAATGGTGAAAAAATGGAAAGAATCGAAACCCACCGTAGATGCATATCTCAACAAGGTCGAGGACCCCACCGCCGATGCTTCGCTGGTTGATTCAGCGTTATTGAGTCTGCAAAACAACAACGCCCGCTTTACCGAAATTACCAATTCCCTGCTGGCGGACAAACGTGCCAAATTGGAAGAACGTGCTGCACAATTAAAAAACGTAGAGATTTTCGGCATTGTGGGCGCGGTGTTATACCTTGCCCTGTTCTTGACCTACTTCATCCGCAAACTGCTCACCGCCGACAAACTGGCAGATGAAGCGAAACAAGAAACCACCGAGATTATGGACACGGTAACCACCGGCCTGTTCCTGCTCGACAAAGACCTGACCATCGGCTCGCAATACTCGAAACAGCTCGAAAGCCTGATCGGCCAGAAAAACGTGGGCGGCAAAAACCTGCTCGACGTGTTGGCCGGCTTTATCGACGCCAAAGACCTGAACACCACCAACGATTTCGTCGCCCAGCTCTACAATCCGCGCACCAAAGAGCGTCTGATCGCCTCGCTCAACCCGCTGATCCGCCAGAAAGTGCATGTCGACGGCAACGAACGCTTCCTCGACTTCAACTTCCGCCGCGTGTACCACGGCAAGGCCATCACCCGCGTGCTGGCCAACGTGGAAGACGTAACCGACGCCGTGCTTTTGGAACAGAAAATGGAGCAGGAGCGCGAGCAGAACGACGTCCAGCTCGAAATGCTCAGCACCATTTTGCAGGCCGACCGCGATTCGCTGAACGACTTTATCAACAACACCAAGCAGCGCATCCAAAGCATCAACTCGGTATTGAAGGTGCAAGACGAAAGCGGCATGTCGCTGTATGAAAAAGTAAACGCCATCTACCGCGAAGTGCACAGCATGAAAGGCGAAGCGTCCGCCCTGAAACTGAGTGGCTTCACCAATATGGCGGAAAACTTCGAGGCCAACCTCAACCGTCTGAAACAAACGCCCAAACTGTCCGGCGAAAACTTCCTCGGTCTGACCGTGCAGCTGGAAGAACTGATCCGCCTCACCCACACCATCGAAGACCTATTGTCCAAAATCGGCGGCACCGCCCCTGTCGTTTTGGAAGGCCAGCAACCCGCCGCGCCGCAAACCACCCGCAGCCGCTATGCCGACTTTGTCGCCGACATCGCCAAGCGCAACAAAAAAGAAGCCGCCTTCACTTACAGCGGTTTGGAAAGCACCGGCAACAAAAAGATGGATCGGGTCATCACAGAAATCGCCATCCAGCTGCTGCGCAATGCCGTCGTACACGGCATCGAAAAACCCGAAGTGCGCAACCAGCGCGGCAAACTGACCGTCGGCCACGTCCACATGGGTCTGAAATACCACGGCGACCGTTTCGTGCTGACTTTTGAAGACGACGGCAACGGCATCGATTACCAGGCCATCGCGCAAAAAGCCGTGAAACTCGGCCGATACACTGAGGAAGAGGCTGCCAAACTCGACAAACAGACACTGGTTTCCCTGTTGTTCACCCCCGGTTTCTCCACCGCCGACGACAGCACCGAAGATGCCGGGCGCGGCGTAGGCTTGGACATCATCAAAGACCGCATCGTCTCTTTGAACGGCACGGTCAATGTCGCCAGCCGTCCGCAAGGCTACACCCGCTTCACCTTCACACTGCCCAAATTAGGATAAGGATTAAAAACTATGGCAAAACGCATTATGGTTGTCGACGACTCCAACGTTATCCGCAACCGCATTTCACGCGGGTCGAGCAAAATGGATTTCGAAGTAGTAGCGTCCGCATCAAACGGCGAAGAAGCAATCACCCTATACCGCCAGCACCACCCGGACGTGGTCACCATGGATTTGACCATGCCCAAAATGGACGGTTTGGAGTGCATCGCCCAAATCACCGCTATGGACGAAAACGCCAATATCCTGGTTGTTTCCGCGCTGGCCGACAAAGCCACCGGCATCAAAGCCCTGCAACTGGGTGCGCGCGGCTTCCTCTACAAACCCTTTTCCGACGAAGAACTGTTCGGCGCGCTCAACGAAATGCTGGAAGACTGATTTTTGGCCGCCTTGGCAAAACGGGCGCAACCGCCGCCCGGAATAATTGTTGCAAATACAGGAATAAACATGAAAGAAGAGAAATTACAAATATTTATCGAAGGCGTGCAAAAATATTTCGCCCAAATGATCACAGGGGAAGAACTGGTAGTCGGCACTCCCTATCTGATTGAAAACAAAATACCGTCGGCCAAAGACTTCACCGGCGTGATTGCTATTTCGGGAAAAAACCAGGGCGTCGTCTATTTCACCGCCCCCAAAGAACTGCTCGAACGCCTTCTGGTGCTGATAGGCGAAAAAGACACCAGCGAAGAACTGATG
>CAMURX010000123.1 GCA_947097615.1 uncultured Neisseria sp.
GGCGGCAATCAGCAGTTTGGAGGGCATGCAGCCGACGCGGGCGCAGGTGGTGCCGTAGACGTGGCTTTCGATGAGGTAGACGTTGTCGGTGTGCATCAGGGCGTTGCGGAAGGCGCCCATGCCGGCGGTGCCGCCGCCGATGACGACGACGTCTGCTGTGAGTTGTTTCATATTGTCGCTTTCAGACGGCCTGTGCGGCCGTAAAGCGGGTTGAAAAAAAAGTTACTCGGGTAACGCGGCCGGTTTGCGCGGCGGCGTTACCCGAATAACCCTCGGGTTATCGGGACGGGCTGTTATGGCGCAGCCCGCGATGTGGTGTGTTTGTGTTCTTTTTGCTGAAACGGATGCCGCTTTTCAGACGGCCTGCCGTTTAGTTTTTGGCCAAGTAGACTTCCAGCTCGTCGCTGCCGCCGATGTACTGGCCGCCGATGAAGATTTGCGGCGCGGAGGTTTTGCCGGTGATGGCGCGTACGGAAGTGGTGGTGGCGTCGCGGCCGAGGACGATTTCTTCGTAGGCCAGACCTTTGTCGTGCAGAGCCTGTTTGGCTTTGGCGCAGAAGGGGCAGCCGGGTTTGCTGAATACGGCGATCGAGGGCTGCTCTTTCCAGTTGGGATCGATGTATTTGAGCATGGTGTCGGCGTCGGACACTTCAAAGGGGTCGCCGTCTTTTACGGGCTCGATGAAGGCTTTGGTGACTTTGCCGTCTTCAACCAGCATGGAGTAGCGCCAGGAGCGGTCGCCGAAGCCCAAGCCTTCTTTGCTCACCAACATGCCCATGCCGCGGGTGAAGTCGCCGTTGCCGTCGGGCACGACGGTGATGTTCTCGGCTTCCTGGTCGGCCAGCCAGGCGTTCATGACGAAAGTGTCGTTGACGGATACGCACAGGATGCTGTCGACGCCGCGGGCAAAGAATTCTTTGGCCAGCTCGTTGTAGCGCGGCAGGTGGGTGGAGGAACAGGTGGGTGTGAACGCGCCGGGCAGGGAGAAGACGACGACTTTTTTGCCTTTGAACAGATCGTCGGTGGATACGTCAACCCAAGCGTCGCCCTGACGGGTGTGGAATACGACGGAAGGAACGGTGCTGCCGGTCAGTTCGGCTTCGGTTTTGATGTTGATGCTCATGAAATACTCCTGAATGCAAGGGGTTGTGAAAACGATCCGGAGCGGTGCCGCCCCCGGATAAAGGATAAACCGATAATGTCGCGCATTGTAGCGGTGCGATGGCAATTCGTATAATTTATTGTTCAAAATTTTTTGATTGTAAATCGCTATTTAATTTGCTCGATCCGTTTTCCGCCTGCGCCGTTTCGGGCAGGACGATTCTGTCTACCGTGCCCGCAACGGCGGCTTCTACGCGGTCTTTCAGGGTGAAACGGTCGCCTTCGGGCGGGATTTGCGGCAGAAAATCGACGCGGATTTGGATTTCGGGCATCGACACGATGCGCCACAGGGTGACGGGCAGGGAAACATCGCTGAACGCAGGGCGGTCGGTGCGGCGGTTGCGGCCGTCGTAATAGCGCAGCGCCAGCGGCTGCACGTTCACGCCCGCATCGATGGCCGACTGGAACAGCGCGGCTTTGAAGGGCAGGATGCCGTCGCCGCTCGATGTGCGCGCTTCGGGGAAAAAGCAGACGTTTTGGCCTTTTTCCAGCGAGCGGACGATGGCTTCGTTGATAACGTTGATGTCTTTGCGGCTACTGCGGTCGATGAAGACGGTGTCGGCGTTGCGGGCGGCGCGGCCGACAAGCGGCCAGCGTTCGAGTTCCTTCATGGCGATGAAGCTGCTCGGGCATTGCGCGGTGATGGCGAAGATGTCGAGGAGGGAAACATGGTTGGCCGCCACCAGCACGCCCTGCGGCGTTTCAGACGGCCTGCCGCGCACGTCGAGCCGCACGTTGAGAATGTTGAGCGCGTTGTTGCAGATGGCGGCAAATTCGGCGTTACGCACGCTTTGCGGCGCGCCGCCCAGCCTGCGGATGCGGCGTACTGTGGCAATCAGCCAGCCCGCCATTTTGAACAAGCGGGCGAAGCGGGTAAAAAAAGAAGACGGGCGGGCGGGCATAACGTTTGCCGGAAACAAAAAACGGGCGCAATCCTAATTTCAGACGGCCTCTTATGCCAGCAATTTTTCCCTTTTTTGCACAGAAATCAGAGGGCGGAGAGCGCCTGAAAACGATTTTTCAAAAACATCATTTCCACGTTTATGTTCCGAAGGAGCGCCGACGGAACGGCCTTCCGTTATGACGGCACGGCATCGGCGTGCGATTATCCCGTTTTATTTTTAGTAACAATCACATGAAGATACAGGTTCCAGACCGGATGTTTTCGGCGCTTTTCTCGGCAGCATCACCGACAACACCCTCTGTATTACCTATCGGTACGGCGGTACAAAATCACCGTTTATGTCGGAATATTCGCAGAGCCCTCCGATGACATCACATACATTGATGTAACAACACGATGGTGCTGAAAATCCTTGACTGCCCGCTGCCGCAACAGCGTTCAGAACATACAACGCAAACCTGTTGGGAGCAAAAAGGCCGTCTGAAAAGCTTTCAGACGGCCTCAATCTCTGCTTTTACCACTTCATCCCACCGGCAACCATTTTGCTTTCAAACGCCAATAATCCGGCAGCAAACAATGGCTGCCAGCCTATATAATTCAGGCCGTCTGAAAACGGAGTTTCAACGAAATAAAATTCCGAAGGGCTTTTCAGACGGCCTGAAGCCTCCGTTGGCCGCAACAGACTCCCAAAACAGAATACCGAAAGGAACAAACAATGAAAAAATGTGTGGTGCTGACCGGCGCGGGCATCAGCGCCGAAAGCGGCCTGCAAACCTTCCGCGACAGCGACGGGCTGTGGGAGGGCTGGCGCATCGAAGACGTCTGCACGCCCGAAGCCTTCGCCCGCCAGCCGCAGGTGGTGATCGACTTTTACAACGAGCGGCGGCGCAAAGCGGCGGCGGCCGAACCGAATGCCGCACACAAGGCTTTGGCTGAGTTGGAAAAATATTACGACGTGCAAATCATCACGCAAAACGTGGACAATCTGCACGAGCGGGCGGGCAGCAGCAAGGTGCTGCATCTGCACGGCGAATTGGACAAGCTCAGAAGCACGGCCGACGAAACCGACGTGATGCCGTGGAGCGGCGATCAGAAGCCGTCCGACTGCGACCGCTACGGCAATCCGCTGCGTCCACACATTGTCTGGTTCGGCGAGGCCGTGCCGCTGATGGACAAGGCGGCGCGCATGGTGTGCGGCGCCGACATCGTGATGGTGGTGGGTACGTCACTTCAGGTTTATCCCGCCGCGTTGCTGCTTCATTATGCCCGCTCCGACGCGCCGGTTTATCTGGTTGATCCGAAACCGAATCTGAACGGCGTGCGGGCGGAGGTGTTGGCGAAAAAGGCGGCGGAAGGGGTGCCGCAATTGGTTGGCGAACTGATTGCGGCGGCACGGCGGGAACAGGGCTGAATGCCGCGGAAAAACAGTTGAGGCCGTCTGAAAAAACGGACTGCTTCGTTTTCAGACGGCCTCGGTATGGCGAGTGGTTTCAGTTTCAAACGGCCTGCGCTCAATCCTTGCGGATGCGCATAAACGTGGCGAAACGGGGCAGACCTTTTTGTGTGAAACCGCGATAGCGGTAGGTGATAACCGAACCGACAGGCGGCGGATTGGCGCGGTCGGCATCCTTGAATCCGCTGCCGATTTTGAATTCACCCAAATTGTTGCGGCAGCCGACAGAGCCGAGTTTGCCCGCGTATTTGCCCTTTCCTTCGTAATGTTTGGTGACGGTGCATTCCGCATCCTGCTGCGGTTTCAGTTTCAGATAGCTGCTGCTGCGCCCCGCCGCATAAGGTACGGCAGGATCGCGCAAAATCACGCCCTCACCACCTCCCGCAACGATTTTTTCCATCATGGCGCGCGCTTGGGCAATGTCTTTCACCGGCATCTGCCTGACCACCGAAATATTGGCGGGATATTTTTTCAGACGGTCTTCTATAACCGCCAGCCGTTTGTAAAGATTCCCCTGCGCCTGCGGCACGTCAAAAACATGCAGGCGTATGCCCGACCAATCGCCCGATGCGGAACGGACAGCGGCGGAAGTCTGCTCGAAACGTCCACGTCCGGCGTAAAGCTCTCCATCCAGCGGATAATCGGGAAAATTTTTGGTAAACCCCGGCGGCGGCGTAAAAGCATAACCCTGACGGCTGAGCAGTTTTTTACCGTCCCAATAAGCGCGCACACCGTCCAATTTTTCGCTTGCCGCCCAGTTTTCCACGTGCTGATTGCGGTACTCCTCAGCCAGCATCAGCGAAGGGGCAGCATAGGCTGTGCAGCTTATGGAAAAAAGCCCACAGAAAATAAGGTTTTTCACCACACATTCCTCAAAACAATTGGTTTGCATGTAGTTATCACATATAATTCAGTAGATTGCAAGCCATGCAAACCCATAACAATATCCAGCCAAGGAAAACAATGTCGCTACACGTCGAAATCATACCCGTTACCCTGTTCCGCCAAAACTGCACGCTGATGTGGGATGACGAAAGCGGGGAGGCCGTGTTCACCGATGCGGGAGGCAATGTCCCCCGCCTGATGGAAGAAGCAGAAAAACGAAATCTGAAAGTAAAAGCCGTCTGGCTCACACACGGACATCTTGATCATATTAGCGGAGTATCGGAAATCACCGCTCTCAACCCCAAAATTCAGGTTTTCGGCCCCCACGAAGCAGACCGCTTCCTACTTGCCGACCTCACGTCCATCACCAAACAATATAATTTCCCACCTGCAAAACCTTTTATACCAACCCACTGGTTATCCGACGGAGACACGCTGAAGGTCGGAAAATACGCTTTCAAAGTATTGCACGTTCCCGGACACACACCTGGACATGTCGTTTTTTATTGCGCCGAAGCAGAATTATTGATTGCAGGGGATGTCATCTTTTACGAAAGCATAGGTCGAACCGATTTTGAACGCAGCAGTCACGAAGATTTGATTCGCAGCATCAGAGAAAAAATCTTCACTCTTGCTGATGATACCCAAATCATCACTGGTCACGGGCGCATGACTACCGTAGGACACGAGAAACAACATAATCCATATCTTTGAATTTTGGGCATCTGCACTCAAAATTCCCATAGGTTTTATGCCACAAGAATCCAACAAAAAGCGCAAACAACACGCTAATTTTTACATAACATGAAATTTCCCCATTCACATCAATCCCCGGATTACCTGTACAGAGATTGTTGCACAAGCATAACTACTAACGGCTAACGGCACATTCGTTTTCAGCCTGTTTTAGTGGGAGCCCCCCACGCCGCCAGCCGCACAAGCAGCCGCAGAGCCCTCGCGAAGCTGCGGTTTCCTGATCCGTAAAAGGACAAGCCGCCGAATATCAAAATCGGCGGCTGCGGATACGGGTTTTCCCGGCTACTTTTTGGCGGGAGCGGCGGGTTT
>CAMURX010000124.1 GCA_947097615.1 uncultured Neisseria sp.
TCATGCGCATCGTAGAAAAAGCCTACACCTTCGACGACGTTCTGCTCGTTCCCGCACATTCCCAAGTGCTGCCGCGCGACGTATCCCTCAAAACGCAGCTCACCCGCGACATCTCGCTCAACCTCCCCCTTCTCTCCGCCGCCATGGACACCGTAACCGAAGCCCGCTTGGCCATTTCGATGGCGCAGGAAGGCGGCATCGGCATCATCCATAAAAACATGACGCCCGAACAACAGGCCGGGGCGGTGAAAAAAGTCAAACGCCACGAAAGCGGCGTCGTCAAAGACCCCGTAACCGTTGCACCTGACGTGTTAATCGGCGAACTGCTGGAACTGCGCGCCCAGCGCAAGCGCAAAATGTCCGGCCTGCCCGTCGTCAAAGACGGCAAAGTGGTCGGCATCGTCACCAACCGCGACCTGCGTTTTGAAAACCGCCTCGATTTGCCCGTTTCCGCCATCATGACCCCGCGCGAGCGCCTCGTTACCGTGGCCGAGGGCACCAGCATCGACGAAGCGCGCGAACTGATGCACACCCACAAAGTCGAGCGCGTTTTGGTACTCAACGCCGCCGACGAACTCAAAGGCCTAATTACCGTTAAAGACATCGTCAAAACCACCGAATTTCCCAACGCCAACAAAGATTCCGAAGGCCGTTTGCGCGTGGGCGCGGCCGTCGGCACGGGCGCGGATACCGAAGAGCGCGTACGCGCACTGGTGGCGGCGGGCGCGGACGTTATCGTCGTCGACACCGCACACGGCCACAGCCAGGGCGTGCTCGACCGCGTGAAATGGGTCAAAGAAAACTTCCCCGGCGTGCAGGTTATCGGCGGCAACATCGCCACCGCCAAAGCCGCGCTGGACTTGGTGGCCGCAGGTGCGGACGCGGTGAAAGTGGGCATCGGCCCGGGCTCTATCTGCACCACCCGCATCGTTGCCGGCGTTGGCGTGCCGCAGCTTACCGCCATCCATAACGTCGCCGAAGCCCTCAAAGGCAGCGGCGTACCGCTGATTGCCGACGGCGGCATCCGCTTCTCCGGCGACATCGCCAAAGCCCTCGCCGCAGGCGCGTCCAGCGTGATGCTCGGCGGCATGTTCGCAGGCACGGAAGAAGCCCCCGGCGAAATCGAACTCTACCAAGGCCGCTCCTACAAATCCTATCGCGGCATGGGTTCGCTCGGCGCGATGAGCCAGGGTTCGAGCGACCGCTATTTCCAAGACAAACAGGAAAGCGCGGACAAATACGTTCCCGAGGGCATCGAGGGCCGCGTGCCCTACAAAGGCCCGATTGTCAACATCATCCACCAACTCACCGGCGGCCTGCGTTCCAGCATGGGCTACCTCGGCTGCGCCACCATCCGCGATATGCACGAAAAAGCCGAGTTTGTCGAAATCACTTCCGCAGGCATGAGCGAATCGCACGTCCACGACGTACAAATCACCAAAGAAGCGCCGAATTACCACCGCTGATTGGCGATACCGATTTAATGTGATGCAAGGCCGTCTGAAAACGTAAAACGGGTTTTAACTCCGTTGAAGCTGCGCTTTCAGACGGCCTTTCTGCTGCCTGCTCCGCCCGTTTGCCGCACAAGGGCTTCTGTGTGGGAAAAGGCCGTCTGAAAGCAGGTTTTCCCGAATCGCAAACCGCCGCCCCGCTTTTCAGACGGCCTTTTTGCCAACCCGTTCCGCCGTTTTTTTCAGACGGCCACTTCCCGCCAATCCGTTCTTTCAGACGGCCTCCGACTGCCCGCCCTTCAAAACACGTTTACAGAAACCATACTCCGCCAACTCGCCGCCGCCCTTCTTCTCGCAACCTGCCTTATCCGTCCCGCCGCTGCAAGCGATATTCCCGCCGTCCTCTATCAGGAAATCGACGGCAGCGACCGCGCAGGCGTCGACCGCATTACCGCCGTATTTCCCGACAGCGCAGGCCGCTAAACGGGCAGACCCGTTTTTATCCGCCACGGCTCGTCCCTCCGCTTTCTGCGGCAGGCGGAACACTTCCTACGCCGCAACCCGCCACCGCCCGCGCAAAAAATTGTCTTCACCGCCGCCAACCAATCCGCCCACGAAATCATCCCCGACCTGCGCCGCCCGCCCTACCCCACCGCCTCGCTTGAAAACGGCGAGGAAGGCGAAATACTCATCGGGCTTGACACCGACGCACACGGACGCATCTGCCGCAGCCGCATCATCGAAGCCTCGCCCCATCCACGCCTCAACAATGCCGCCGCCCGCGCGGCCGCCGCATTGAAAGGCCGCGGGAACGGCAAAGCCAACCGCCGCTATTACTGGCTTATCCGTTTCCAATTCGTTTGACGGAAAACGCCAAGAGGCCGTCTGAAACCCGATAAGGCTTTCAGACGGCCTCTTTCCCGCACGGTAGCCTGTCCGACGCTTAACGCGGATATTGCGCCCTCAGGCGGCAATGGCGGTTTGCGGACAAAGCCGCCGCAATGCCGAACTGTCGGTATAGTGAGCCAACACAAAAATCTACGGCATTGGAAATGTCCAGCAAACCTGCCCCGTACTATCTGTACTGTCTGCGGCTTGCTGTCTGGTATCTTTTTGTGTTGGCCCACTATAAAAGTCAGGTTGAGGCCGTCTGAAACCGCCCTCCTCCTTTTTTTCAGACGGCCTTCGCCAAGCGGTCAAGCGCAAAAAGCCCGCAGCGGAACACTGCGGGCTTTTTGATGCTACCGTGCGGAACAGGCTTACGCGCCGTCGCGCAGGATGCGGCGGATGGCGGAGAGCTGGCGGCGGCTGACGGGCAGAACTTCCTCCACATCCAGCACTTTCGCGCCCCAGCTGGCATTGCCTTCGTCTTCGTCGCCGTCGAGGCGAATCAGGCTGTCGAGCGTGTGGCGCATCACCAGCGCGTTGCGGTGGACGCGGATCACTTTCTCGCCGAGCATCTCTTCCCAGTGCACCAGCGTTTTGGGCAGCTCGTAGCGCGAACCGTCGCCGGTGATGAGGAAGACGGTTTTCTGGTCGGCCTGCAAATAGCGCGCCTGCTGCCAGGGGATTTCGACCATGCGTTCGCGGTTGAACACCTGAAAGCTTTTGAATTCGTCGGCGGATTCTTCGATATTGCCCTGCACGCGCGCCAAAGCGGCCTGCAAGCGGGCGATTTTGATGGGTTTGAGCAGGTAGTCTTCCGCCGCCAGCTCGAAGGCGCGCAGGGCGTGTTCTTCGTAAGCGGTGGTGAAGATAACGTGCGGCTGCTTTTTGGCGATGCGTTTGATGCGCTCGACGAAATCCAGGCCGGTGATTTCGGGCATGTTGATGTCGGTGAACACGATGTCGGTTTCGTGTACGCTGAGCCATTCCAGTGCGGGCTGGGCATGGGCGAAGGTTTTGAGCAGGACGACGCCGCATTCGTCCAGAAGGACGCGCAGGCGTTCGGCGGCGAGGATTTCGTCTTCTACTATGATTGCACTGGGCATGTTTCTGATACCGTTTGCTGATGGTTTCGTTAGGGCGCAATCGTAGCGGGTTCAATCCCCCTCTGCAACCGTTTTGCCCGCTTTTCGGGCGTCGGCGCGGATGCGGAAGGTTTTTCACTCCGTTGAAGCAGTGCTTTCAGACGGCCTTTCCCGTTGCCCGCCCTTTTCAGACGGCCTAAAATCCGCCGTTCCACCCATCCAGAGGAATTTTGCCATGACCCGCCGATTCGCCACCGAAGCCATCCACGCCGCCTACAACCCCGACGAGCACAACCGCGCCATCATGCCGCCCGTCTACCAGAATTCCATGTTCGCCATGAAGGAAATCGGCGAGCAAATCCCCTTCCGCTACGCCCGTCTCGCCAACCCGACGCGCAAAGTGCTGGAAGACACTGCCGCCGCGCTGGAAAACGGCGCGGCCGGTTTCGCCTTTGCCAGCGGCATGGCGGGCATAGACTGCGTGTTCCGCACCTTTTTGCGCCCGGGCGACACCGTCATCGCCGTCAGCGACATCTACGGCGGCAGCTACGACCTGCTCACCGAGGTGTATGCCGCCTGGGGCGTAAACGTCGTGTTTGCCGACCTCACCGATCCCGCCAATCTCGACAAAGCCTTGGCAGAAAACGACAAGGTGAAACTGGTTTGGCTGGAAACGCCGTCCAACCCGCTGCTGCGCCTCGTCGACATCGCCGCGCTGGCCGCCAAAGCCAAGGTCGCAGGCGCGCTGGTCGGCATCGACAACACCTTCGCCACCCCCTACCTGCAACAGCCGCTGGACATGGGTTGCGACATCGTTTTTCACTCGGCCACCAAATACCTGTGCGGCCATTCCGACGTGCTGATGGGCATCGTCGTCGCCAAAACGCCGGAGCTGGCCAAGCCGCTGCACACCATGATGGTAAACACCGGCGCGGTGGCCGGCCCGGCCGACTGCTCGCTGGTGCTGCGCGGCATCAAAACCCTCGCCCTCAGAATGGAGCGGCACTGCGCCAACGCGCTGGAAACCGCCCGCCGCCTCGAAGCGCATCCGGCGGTGGAAAAAGTGTTTTACCCCGGCCTGCCCTCGCACGAACATTATGATCTGGCGCGCCGGCAGATGGCCAAAGGCTGCGGCGGTGTGGTCACCGTTTATCTGAAAAACGACAGCCGCGAAGCCGCCAACAGCTTGATTAAAAACATGAAGCTGGTGCGCATGGCTTCCAGCCTCGGCGGCGTGGAAAGCCTGGTCAACCACTGCTACACTCAGTCGCACAGCGGCGTGCCGCCCGAAGTGAAAGCCGAACTGGGCATCCGCGTCGGCCTTTTGCGTTTTTCCGTCGGCATCGAAGACATCGAAGACATCTGGGCGGACATCTCCGCCGCGCTGGACACCACGCTGTAATCCGCTTTCCACCATACGTAAAGGCCGTCTGAAAACCGTTTTCAGACACGGCCTCTTCCTTTCAGACGGCCTGCCGTTTCGGTATCATGGCGGCCTTGTTACAGAAAGCTCCCCATGCCGTCCGTTTTTCCCCTTGCCTCCATCCCCGTCTCCTATAGTGCATTCCCGCACAAAAGCCGCTCCGCCGCCGGGCAGAACGGTTTTTTCCGGCCGCTCATCGGAAGCAGGACATGAACCGTTTCAAAAGCCTGACCTTTCGCCTGAAATTCTTTACCCTGCTGTGGATTGCGGTATCGGTCGCTTCGATCGTGTTCACGCTGTATCTGTCGCTGTGGCTGGAAGGCAATGCCGCGGCAATCAACGATTTGGGCAGTTTGCGTTTTCAGAGCTACCGGCTGGCGCTCTTGGCAGAAGAAGGTGCGCCACAGCCTGAAATCGACGCCCATATCCGCCGCTTCGACGAAGTTTTGGCCAATGTGCGCCGCGGCGATCCGCGGCGGCCGCTCTCGCTACCGGACGATCCGAAAGTCATGGCGAAAATGGCGGATTTGGAGCGGCAATGGCAGCAAACGG
>CAMURX010000125.1 GCA_947097615.1 uncultured Neisseria sp.
CGGCGTGTATTCGACGGGCTGTTTGAGCAGGGCGCGGAGGAAGGTGTCGTTTTTCAGGGGAGGCATGGCAAAATCGCGGGGAAACGGTTGAAAAGCGGGCGATTATAGCCGAAAGGCCGTCTGAAAAGCGGGTTTTGCGTATAATGCCGCCTTTTGTTTTTCAGGTGCTTTACATGATTATCCACCCGCAGTTCGATCCCGTTGCCCTCCAACTCGGGCCGCTTGCCATCCGCTGGTACGCGCTCAGCTATATTGTCGGCTTTGTCCTTTTTATGTGGCTCGGCCGCCGCCGCATCAAAAAGGGCGGCACGCCGTTTACCAATGAAATGCTCGACGATTTCCTCACCTGGGGCGTGCTCGGCGTCATCCTCGGCGGGCGGCTCGGTTTCGTGCTGTTTTACCAGCCGGAATATTATTTGTCGCACCCGGCCGACATTATTAAGGTGTGGAACGGCGGCATGTCTTTTCACGGCGGCTTTCTCGGCGTGGTGGCGGCAAGCTGGCTGTTCGCCCGCAAGCACGGTTTGAAATGGTTGCAGGTGCTCGACTTTATCGCACCGCTGGTGCCGCTCGGCCTGGCTTCGGGACGCATCGGTAATTTCATCAACGGCGAGCTGTGGGGGCGGATTACCGATCCCGCCGCCTTTTGGGCAATGGGTTTTCCGCAGGCGGCCGACGTGGACGCGCGTCTGGCGGCGGGCAACGCGCAGTGGGCGCAGTGGCTGCTGCAATACGGTGCGCTGCCGCGCCATCCGTCGCAGCTTTACCAGTTTGCGCTGGAAGGCGTGCTGCTGTTTGTTGTCGTATGGCTGTTTTCAAACAAACCGCGCCCGACGGGGCAGACGGCGATGCTGTTTCTCGCAGGCTACGGCCTGTTCCGCTTTATCGCCGAATACGCCCGCCAGCCCGACGATTATCTCGGCCTGCTGACGCTGGGGCTGTCGATGGGGCAGTGGCTCAGCCTGCCGATGCTGGTGTTGGGCGCGGCCGGTTTCGTTTGGTTCGGCAAACGGGGAAAACAGGCGGCTTAAAGGTTTCAGACGGCCTCTGTATGGAAACAAAGAGGCCGTCTGAAAACAGAAATGCGGCGCAAAACAGACGTTTCTCGACAAGAGGCCGTCTGAAAACATCCGCCCGCTTGCCAAACGCACGGCGCGGCAATATAATCCGCGCTTTCCTAAATACAGGCACGTAGCTCAGTTGGTTAGAGCACCACCTTGACATGGTGGGGGTCGTTGGTTCGAGTCCAATCGTGCCTACCAAATTTTCCAAACGGCATTTATGCCGTTATTTTTATAAATAAATCCGGAGTTTTTGATGTTGAATATTACCCTGCCTGACGGTTCCGTCCGCCAGTACGAAGCCCCCGTTACCGTGGCACAGATTGCCGCGTCTATCGGCTCGGGTCTGGCGAAAGCGACGGTGGCAGGCAAGGTAAACGGCCGCTTGGTCGATGCGTCTGATCCGATTTATGAAGACGCTTCCGTCCAAATCATTACGCCCAAAGACAAAGAAGGCGTCGAAATCATCCGCCATTCCTGTGCCCACTTGGTCGGACACGCCGTCAAGCAGCTTTATCCCGATGCCAAAATGGTTATCGGGCCGGTAATCGAAGACGGCTTTTATTACGACATCGCCACGGAAAAACCGTTTACGCCCGAAGATATGGCCGCCATCGAAGCGCGGATGAAAGAGTTGATTAATCAGGATTACGATGTGGTCAAAATCATGACCCCGCGTGCCGAAACCGTCAAAATCTTCCAGGAGCGCGGCGAAGATTACAAATTGCGCCTGATTGACGATATGCCTGATGTACAGGAAATGGGTTTGTACCATCACCAAGAATACGTCGATATGTGCCGCGGGCCGCACGTTCCCAATACCCGTTTCCTGAAAAACTTCAAGCTGACCAAGCTGGCTGGCGCGTACTGGCGCGGCGACAGCAACAACGAGATGCTGCAACGTATTTACGGCACGGCATGGGCAAGCAAAGACGAATTAAAAGCCTACATCCAGCGTATCGAAGAGGCGGAAAAACGCGACCACCGCCGCTTGGGCAAACAGCTTGATTTGTTCCATCTGCAAGACGAAGCACCTGGTATGGTGTTTTGGCATCCGCGCGGCTGGGCATTGTGGCAGGCCATCGAGCAGCATATGCGTAAAGAGCTTGATGCGGCAGGCTATCGCGAAGTCAAAACGCCGCAGATTATGGATAAAACCTTCTGGGAAAAATCCGGCCACTGGGAAAACTACAAAGACAATATGTTTGTTACCCAGTCGGAAAAACGCGAATATGCGGTCAAGCCGATGAACTGCCCGGGTCATGTTCAGATTTTCAACAACAGCCTGCGCTCCTATCGCGACCTGCCGATGCGTTTGGCCGAGTTCGGTTCGTGCCACCGCAACGAGCCTTCCGGTGCTTTGCATGGACTGATGCGTGTACGCGGCTTTGTGCAGGATGATGCACATATTTTCTGTACTGAAGATCAGATTGTTGACGAAGCCCGCCGTTTTAACGAGCTTTTGGTGCGGATTTACCGCCAATTCGGTTTTAACGATGTGGCTGTCAAACTTTCTTTGCGCCCCGATCAGCGTGCTGGTTCCGATGAAATTTGGGATAAAGCCGAGCAGGGATTGCGCGATGCGCTGACTGCCTGTGGTGTAGAATGGGAAGAATTGCCGGGCGAAGGTGCGTTTTACGGCCCGAAAATCGAATACCATGTTAAAGACGCCATCGGCCGCTCTTGGCAGTGCGGTACGTTGCAACTTGATTTTGTATTGCCCGAGCGTTTGAATGCCGAGTATGTTACCGAAAACAACGACCGTGCCCGTCCGGTGATGCTGCATCGGGCGATTTTGGGTTCGCTGGAGCGTTTTATCGGTATTCTGATTGAAAACCATGCCGGCTCTTTCCCGCTGTGGTTGGCTCCGGTGCAGATGGTTGTGATGAATATCACGGAAAACCAGGCGGATTACTGCCGCGAAGTGGTTGAAAAACTGCGCGCCGAGGGTTTCCGTGTCGAATTGGATTTGCGTAACGAAAAAATCGGCTACAAAATCCGCGACAACAGCCAATACCGCTTCCCGTATCAGATTGTGGTTGGCGACAAAGAAAAGGAAAGCGACCAAGTGGCCGTGCGCCGCAAGGCAGAAGATTTGGGTTCCTTGAATCTTGACGACTTTATCTCCCGCTTGAAAGCGGAAATGGCCGAGATTCAGTAAATTATCAATTATTAAAAGGAGTATTACCATCGCTCAAGAACGCGAAGCACGAATCAACGGCGAAATCACCGCCAAAGAAGTGCGATTGATCAGTGGTACAGGCGAACAGCTTGGTGTTGTGTCCGTCCGTGAGGCTTTGGCTATGGCTGAAGAGCAGGATGTCGATTTGGTGGAAATTTCCCCGACTGCCAAGCCGCCTGTGTGCAAGCTTATGGATTTTGGCAAGTACAAATACCAGCAGGCCAAAAAACGCGATGAAGCCAAGAAAAACCAAAAACAGGTGCAGATTAAGGAAATCAAATTCCGTCCGGGTACGGATGAGGGCGATTACCAAATCAAAATGCGCAATATCAACCGCTTTTTGGCAGACGGCGACAAGGTGAAAGTAACCCTGCGTTTCCGTGGACGCGAAATGGCGCACCAACAGCTTGGCGCGCAGCTTTTGGAGCGCGTGAAAGAAGAATTGGCCGAAGTGGCGCAAATAGAATCCTTCCCGAAAATGGAAGGCCGCCAAATGGTTATGATGATTGCGCCCAAGAAAAAATAAAACTATAATCCGCCGCTTGCCTTGTCCGCCGCGCAAGGCAAGTTTGATTTTCAGCGGCAAAAACCGTGGCATTCGGGTGTCAAGTGTTTGAAAAGAGATTCAAACCCCCTTATGCCTTATCTAAAAACGAATGGAGTTTTCCCATGCCTAAAATGAAAACCAAGTCCAGCGCGAAAAAACGCTTTAAAGTGCTCGGTAACGGCGGCGTAAAACGCGCTCATGCGTTCAAACGCCATATCCTGACCAAAAAAACCACCAAAAACAAACGCCAGCTGCGCGGCACCTCTATGGTAAACGACCGCGATTTGGCTTCCGTTGCCAAAATGTTGCCCTACGCTTAAAGGAGTTTGAACTATGCCACGCGTAAAACGCGGTGTAACCGCACGTGCCCGTCATAAAAAAGTATTAGCATTGGCCAAAGGCTATCGCGGCCGTCGTAAAAACGTCTACCGCATTGCCAAACAGGCAGTCATGAAAGCAGGCCAATATGCCTACCGCGACCGCCGTCAGCGCAAACGTCAATTCCGCCAATTGTGGATCGTCCGTATCAACGCCGGTGCGCGTGAAAGCGGTTTGTCTTACAGCAAATTCATGAACGGCCTCAAACGTGCCGCTATCGAAATCGACCGTAAAGTATTGGCTGATTTGGCTGTATTTGACAAAGCTGCCTTTGCCCAATTGGTAGAAAAAGCAAAAGCCGCTTTGGCTGCTTAATTGCTTTTGACCGTATAAAACAAAAAAGGAAACTTCGGTTTCCTTTTTTGTTTATGTATTTGATTCTTTTCCGAAACATCTGTTTTTCTTGTGCAAAAAATGTCAGTTTGCGCTAAAATAACGCCCATTCAATATCCAGCGGAGCGGCCGCAGCGAATGATAAGGCCGTCTGAACATTCAGACGGCCTTTGCTGATTTTAGCGTAGCGGCCGCCAAATACAGGCAAACAACCATGGAAAATGCAAACCGTATCGTTGCTGAAGGCATCGCCGCCATCGAAGCCGCTGCCGACCAGCAGACGCTTGAACTTGTCAAAGCCCAATACCTCGGTAAAACCGGCGAACTCAACGCCCTGCTCAAGCAGCTCGGCCAAATGTCGCCCGAAGAGCGCAAAACCGTCGGTGCGCACATCAACGAGTACAAAAACCGTTTTCAGGCTGCCTACAACGCCAAACGCGACGCGCTGAACGAAGCCAGGCTGCAACAGCGCCTCGCCGCCGAAGCACTCGACATTACCCTGCCCGGCCGCGCCCAAGAGCAAGGCGGCCTGCATCCCGTTACCCTGACCCTGCAACGCGTGGTCGAACTCTTCCACGGCCTCGGTTTCGACGTTGCCGACGGCCCCGAAATCGAAGACGATTTCCACAACTTCCAAGCCCTCAACATCCCGCAAGACCACCCCGCCCGCGCCATGCAGGATACCTTTTATGTTGAAAACGGCGACGTTTTGCGCACCCACACCTCGCCCATCCAAATCCGCTACATGCTCGACAAAAAAGAGCCGCCCATCCGCATCATCGCCCCCGGCCGCGTGTACCGCGTGGACAGCGATGC
>CAMURX010000126.1 GCA_947097615.1 uncultured Neisseria sp.
ATATCTGTATGATACTGTGAAAAATTGAATGTCAACAGCCCCTAGGACAGCCCCAAACTTTTTCTGCCGGATAAAGGAGTTTAAAAAGATTGCGATGCGTTGTGAAAAGACGGATGAATCTTTTGCTGCCAACATTTATCTGGCTGCTACGGTTTTAAGGCTGGCTTGAATGTCAACAGATCCTACTGCCCGCCCAAAAGCTGTTCGCGGGTAAGCAGGAAGACGAAGCCGTCGCCGCCACTCGTTTCCAGCCAGGTGAAGGGCAGCTCGGGATAGGCGGCTTCGAGTTCGGCACGGTTGTGGCCGATTTCCACCAGCAGCACGCCGTGCGGATTGAGGAATTTGGCGGCGTGCAGCAGGATTTGCCGCGTGGCGTCGAGGCCGTCTTTGCCGCTGCCGAGCGAGAGTTCCGGCTCGTGCAGGTATTCGGGCGGCAGTTCGGCGACGGATTCGGCGTCGACGTAGGGCGGGTTGGAGACAATCAGGTCGTATGTGCCGTCCAAACCCTCGAACAGGTCGGTGTGTATCAGGTTGACGCGCTCTTCGAGGCCGTAGTCTTCCACATTGACGGCGGCCACTTCCAGAGCATCGAGGCTGATGTCGGCGGCGTCGACCACGGCGTCGGGATAATGGTAGGCCGCCTGAACGGCCAGACAGCCGCTGCCGGTACACAAATCGAGCACGTTGTGAACGAGTTCGTCGTATTCGATCCACGGCCGCAGCGGCTCGCCCAACAATTCGGCAATAAAGGAGCGCGGCACAATCACGCGCTCGTCGACGTAAAAATCAAAATCACCCTGCCGCGCGTGGTGCGTCAGGTAGGACACGGGCAGACGCTCTTTCACGCGCCGTTCCATCAGGCCGAGCAGCTCCTCTTTTTCAGACGGCATCAGACGCGCGTCGAGATAGGGTTCGAGCACGTCCAGCGGCAAATTGAGCGTGTGCAGAATCAGATAGGCGGCCTCGTCGTGGGCGTTGTCACTGCCGTGGCCGAAAAAAAGCCCCGCTTCGTTAAAGCGGCTGACGGCGAAACGCAGCAGGTCGCGCACGGTAAAAAGGTGTTCGGCGGCTTGGGTGAACATGGTTGGCCTCGCGTTAAAAAAGGCGCGGATTATACCGCAAGGCCGCCGCGGCGGGTTTCAGACGGCCTCAGCCCGCCGCTGGACAAGGAGCTTTACATTTTGCATAATCCGTAAAATTTTGTTTGATTATTTAAAGGAAAACCGATGAAACCCCTGTTTCTCGCCGCTGCGCTGGCCGCCCTCGGCCTGAGCGGGTGCAGCAGCACCGGCGGCAAAACGCCGCAGGAAATGGTGGCGCATTCCATGGAGCGCAGCCTGTCGAAAGACTACAGCTACAATTTTTCCGCCGAAGCGCGCGTGTCGCTCACCGGCCAAAAAGACGGGCTCGCCCCCGAAACGGTGCAAAAAATTACCGACGACACGGCCAAGAAGCGGGAAACACTGAAAAAACTGCTCGCCGACGACAAGCTGCCCGAGGACGAGCGTGTTTGGGTCACCATGGCCGAAGAGGCCAACACCGAACCGGGCGGCTTGGCCTACCGCGCCATTTCCCGCATAACCGACCCGCTGGCCGCCTTGCCCGCCGCGCATTCCTATTTTGAAAAAAGCCGTCTGAAAGCCGAAGGCGCGGTGGACATGGCGGCGGGGAAAATCGAAATCGTGCCCGAAATCGCCGTCAAAAGCCGCAACGAAAGCCTGAACATCCGCATGCCCGTGCTGCTGGACACAAAAGGCATGTCGGCCATTGTCGAGCTGCCCGAATCCGTAGCCGCCGCCATGTCGCTGACGGTTGGCGAAAAAACCGCCAAGCGCCTGCAAACCCTGCCGATGCGCTTCACGCTGCAAGACATCGACGACACAAACGAGTGGGCGAAACTGCCCGTTAAATCAGCGGCCAAAGCCCTGTTCGCCGCCGCCTACCGCAGCTACGCCGATATGCCCGAAGGCACTTACACCACCCTGCCCCTCGATGCCTACGGCCGCAGCATCGGCGCTGCCTACCGCATCGGCTACCGCGAAGACAAAGCCTTTGTCAACGCCTACACCGCCAACCTCTACAAACACTTCTCCGCCGAACTTACCCGTTTGGAAAAAGAAGCCCCCGAAACGGGCATTTCTGCCGAAGGCTACAAAGCCGTGCACGAACAGGCCGCGCAGCTGAACCGCATCTTTACCGAAGGCTGGATGCTGCCGGAAGACGCCGATGCCGACAGCGAATCCGTGCGCTCCGAAGTCGAACGCTACCGCCGTCTCAAAGACAAATACGGCCGGATGGCACCGGTCGAAGACATGATCTGGCAGGTCGACATCTATCTCGACAGCAAAAGCCGCTTTGTCGGACAGCGCCGCTACACGCAGATCAACGGCAAAGAAAACGCCTTCAATATCGACATGACGCTCAGAATGTACAACTTCGGCAAACCGAAATTCACCTTCCGCCCCGATCCCGCGCAAACCGTCAGCATGAAAGAATATGCCGACGCACTCGCCGAACGGCGTAAGAACCGACAAGACGGCAGCGCCGACACTCAGGCCGAGAATACCCGTCCGACCTCCCCGTGCGCCCCTTCCGCAAAAAAACAGAAACCATCCGCCGGCTGCGCCAAACGCTGAACCGGGCTGTAAAGGCCGTCTGAAAGTATGGTTTCGGCTGCGTCAAATCTGTGTTTTCAGACGGCCTTTCGGATGCGGCGGCACTGATGCGGCGGCCGTAGCCAACCCGTCCGATGTGTAAACATCGTGCCGCTTTTGCTTCAATTTGCGCCGCTTTGTGTTATCGTTGCGAAAATTCCGGCAATATTATTTTCAAACCCTTTCTCCAACATCCTATCCAATCACTTAAAAAAGGTAGCTTCACAATGGAAAACTGGTCGCAAACACTGGGAGCGGGCACGCTCCTGGGCATTGCCGCGGGCGCGGTACTGCTGATTCTGCTGCTTATCGTCAAATTCCGCATCCACGCCCTGCTGACCCTGATACTCGTCAGCCTGCTCACCGCGCTGGCCACCGGCTTGCCGGTCAACCACATCGTCAACGACGTGCTGGTGAAAAACTTCGGCGGCACGCTCGGCGGCGTCGCCCTGCTGGTCGGCCTGGGCGCGATGCTCGGCCGGCTGGTGGAAACCTCGGGCGGCGCGCAGTCGCTGGCCGACGCGCTGATACGCGCCTTCGGCGAAAAACGCGCGCCCTTCGCGCTGGGCGTCGCCTCGCTGATTTTCGGTTTCCCCATTTTCTTCGACGCCGGGCTGATGGTGATGCTGCCCATCGTTTTCGCCACCGCGCGGCGCATGAAAGCCGAAGTGCTTCCCTACGCCATGGCCTCCATCGGCGCGTTCTCCGTGATGCACGTCTTCCTGCCGCCACACCCCGGCCCGATTGCCGCTGCCGAGTTTTACGGCGCGAACATCGGGCAGGTGCTGATGGTCGGCCTGCCCGTCGCCGTCATTTCCTGGTATTTCAGCGGCTATCTGCTGGGCAAAGTGCTCGGCCGCACCATCCATGTGCCCGTGCCCGACTTCCTCAGCGGCGGCGCGCAGGACAACGACCAACCCAAAACCCCTGCCCCCGCGTCCACCGTTATCGGCATCCTGCTGATTCCCATGGTGCTGATTTTCCTCAACACCGGCCTAGCCACCCTCATCAGCAAAAAAGCGGTTGATGCGGGCGAAACCTGGGTACAGATGCTGCAAATGATCGGCTCGACTCCCGTCGCCCTGCTCATTTCCGTGCTGGCCGCCATGATCGTGCTCGGCCGCAAACGCGGCGAACAGGCTTCCGCCCTGGAAAAAACCATAGACGGCGCACTCGGCCCCGTCTGCTCCGTCATCCTCATCACCGGCGCAGGCGGCATGTTCGGCGGCGTATTGCGCGCCTCGGGCATCGGCAAAGCACTAGCCGACAGCATGGCCGATCTCGGCATCCCCGTTTTGCTCGGCTGCTTCCTCGTCGCCCTCGCCCTGCGCATCGCCCAAGGCTCGGCCACCGTCGCCCTCACCACCGCCGCCGCCCTGATGGCGCCCGCCGTGGCCGCCGCAGGCTTTAACGACTGGCAGCTTGCCTGCGTCGTGCTCGCCACCGCCGCAGGCTCGGTCGGATGCAGCCACTTCAACGACTCCGGCTTCTGGCTGGTCGGCAAACTGCTCGACATGGACGTGCCCACCACCCTGAAAACCTGGACGGTCAACCAAACCCTGATCGCCACCATCGGCTTCGCCCTGTCCGCAGCCGCCTTCGCCGTGTTTTAAGGAGCAGACATGACAGTACACTTTGTCATCATGGGCGTGTGCGGCAGCGGCAAAACCACCGCCGCCCAAGCCCTGCAAAAACAACTCCGAGACTGCCCCTACGCCGAAGGCGACGACTTCCACACCCAAGCCAACCGCGACAAAATGGGCGCGGGCATCCCGCTGACCGACGCCGACCGCGCCCCCTGGCTCGAAAGCCTGCGCGACTGGATGGACGCACAGGCGCAGGCGGGCGCAGCCTACTCCGTCGTCACCTGCTCCGCCCTCAAACACATCTACCGCGACATCCTGCGCGGCGCACAAGGCCGCGTCGCCTTCATCCACCTCGCCCCGCCGCACGATGTCAACCTGCGCCGCATGACCGCGCGCAAAGGCCACTACATGAAAGCGGGCATGCTCGATTCGCAGCTCGAAATACTCGAAGAGCTCTCGGCGGACGAATACGGCGTCAAAATCGTCAACGACGGCACGCCCGCCGAAGCCGCCGAAGCCATCGCCGACTGGCTCGGCCGCGAAAACCTCGTCTGACGCCGCACACAAAAAAGCCGTCTGAAAAACCGTGGCACAAACGGCTTTCAGACGGCCTCTTATTCAGGAGTCCGCCCGTGAACACCCCCTTCCCCGACTGGTTCGACGAACTGGCACAGCTCGAAGCCGAAGCCAAAGGCGTTTTGTCCGATTTTCCACTCATCATCAACGGCCGCGAAACCCGTTTCACCTTTTACGATCCGGCGCGCCTGCGGCAGGACATCGAAACCGAAAGCGGCAACCCCTATATCCGCATCGACAACCTCGTCGTCCTGCCCCGCGTCAACAAAGAAAACATCCTGCTGTTTGTTCAAGACCTGTCCGAAGCTGACGCAGACGGAAAGGCCGTCTGAAAAACGGCGGCGGCTGAAACTGTAAAAACAGCCCGAAACCCGCCGCCATGTGCCGCTTCGCCCCCCTCCCCTGCGCTCACTGTACAGCGCGTGTACAGACCGGACACAAAGGTAACACCCGTACGAAGACATAGGTAACACTTC
>CAMURX010000127.1 GCA_947097615.1 uncultured Neisseria sp.
TGGTCGGCGTTTCCCACCGCGCGGGCCTGCTGGAAGACGGCAAACTGCCTCGTCTGAAACGCGCCCTGTTCGCCGACTCGACCGCCATCGTCGCCGGCGCCGCGCTGGGTACGTCTTCAACCACGCCGTATGTCGAAAGCGCGGCGGGCGTGTCCGCAGGCGGCCGCACGGGGCTGACCGCCGTAACCGTCGGCGTATTGATGCTGGCGTGTCTGATTTTTTCCCCGCTGATTCAAAGTATCCCCGACTTCGCTACCGCGCCTGCGCTGCTCTACGTCGGTGCGCAAATGCTGCGCAGCGCGCGCGAAATCGACTGGGAGGATATGACCGAAGCCGCCCCCGCTTTCCTGACCATCGTGTTCATGCCGTTCACCTACTCGATTGCCGACGGCATCGCTTTCGGCTTCATCAGCTACGCCGTGATCAAACTCTTGTGCAACCGCGTGAAAGACGTGCCGCCTATGGTGTGGATAGTCGCCGTATTGTGGGCGTTGAAATTCTGGTTTATGGGCGGCTGATGCCGTTTGCAGGAATCGTTTATAGAAATGAAGTGTCGAAAAGGCCGTCTGAAATGTTTTTTTCAGACGGCCTTTTTGTGTTGTCCGGATTCGCCGGCAGCGTTACAGGTAGAATTTTTCCAAGACTTTTAAGTTGTCATCCAACTGATACACCAGCGGCTGGCCGGTGGGGATTTCCACCCCCATGATGTCGTCGTCGGAAATGCCTTCGATGTGTTTCACCAAGGCGCGCAGGCTGTTGCCGTGGGCGGCGACCAGTACGCATTTGCCGCTGAGGATGGCGGGGGCGATTTTGTCTTCCCAGAACGGCAGTACGCGTTCGAGCGTGACTTTCAGGTTTTCGCCGTCGGGAACGACATCGGCGGGCAGGTGCGCGTAACGGCGGTCGTTGTGCGCGGAAAACGGGTCTTTCGGGTCGAGCAGCGGCGGCAGGGTATCGTAGCTGCGCCGCCAGATGTGAACTTGTTCGTCGCCGTATTTTTCGGCGGTCTGTTTTTTGTCCAGCCCTTGCAGTTGGCCATAGTGGCGTTCGTTCAGCCGCCAGGTTTTGATTTGCGGCACGAAGAGTTGGTCGGACTCTTCCAAAACGATGTTGCAGGTTTTGATGGCGCGGGTGAGGACGGATGTGAAGGCGATGTCGAACAGGTAGCCTTTTTCTTTCAGTTTGCGGCCTGCGGCCTGCGCTTCGGCTATGCCTTGTTCGCTCAGTTTGACGTCGCGCCAGCCGGTGAAGAGGTTTTTGGCGTTCCATTCGCTCTGGCCGTGGCGGATAAAGACGAGTTCCATGTTTGCTCCGTTTGTAGGGTTGGGTGGTGGGGCATACGGGCCGGACGGTAAGCCGGGTTCTGTCGTCGGACAGTCATTCCTCTAGGCGCGCCATTGCTGACGCGCTCCAGCAACCTACCCGAACGCTCGGCGGGCAGCGTCGTTGCGTTCTGTTTGGTCTTGCTCCGAATGGGGTTTGGCCTGCTGCGCCCTGTTACCAGGTGCACGGTGCGCTCTTACCGCACCTTTTCACCCTTACCTGTGCCGCCTTTTCAGACGGCCATCGGCGGTTCTGCTCTCTGTTCCACTTTCCGTCGCGTTGCCGCGCCCGGCCGTTAGCCGGCATTCCGCCCTGCGGAGCCCGGACTTTCCTCCCCGTACGCCTTGCGGCGGTACGCGGCGACTGTCTGTCCGACCCGTATGCCGCACGGATTATAGCAGGAACGGGCAAGGCCGTCTGAAAGTCTGCTTCCTTTGTGGGAAACATTTGCTTTCAGACGGCCTCACGGGTCGGATACCGGCGGTACGGCAAATATGCCGATTGCCGTCCTGTCGGCGGAATTCGGTTTTCAGACGGCCTTCCAACGAAGGTTTAACGGCTGCCGTGCACGGCCTGCCAGGCGGCGTTCAACCGTTCGCCCGCCTGTTTCAGGGCGGAGTCGTTGGCGGCTTTCTGCTGTTGCGCTTCGGCCAGTTTTTGCGAGTAGGCCTGAATGTCGGCTTCGGCCGAAGCTTTGCGCCGCTGTGCGTCTTCGAGCCGCTGCTGGAGGTGTATCAGACCGGCATCGGTGGAATTTTGCGCGGCAAGCGCCTGCCGGAAGGCGGCCTGCGCACTCATCAATTCGTCGCTGTTGCCGGCGGCGGCCATGGGCAAGGCGGCGACCAATAAAAATAAGGTGATCCGTTTTTTCATGTCGTCGTTTCCTGTTTAGTGCGCGCAGACGATTTTGCGCTGCTCTTCGGTGAGGGAGTTGGGCGGAATAGCCATCGGACGGATATCGACGGCGGTGTATTTCTCGTCGGAGATGATTTTGCCCGTATCGTCGTAGAGGGTGGAGGCCGTCAGGCGGAAGGTTTTGTTGCCGCAGTGGATTTCCCAATTGTTGATGGCGGTTTTGTAAGGCGGCACATTGATAAAGCGTTCTTCCTTCATATCGACGACGATTTTGCGGTCGCGGAAGGTAACGAGCTGGCCGTCGCGCTTGATGCTGTTTTTGTCTACCGCCAGCATGAAGTTGCCGTTGTTGGCTTCGCCCATGTTGTGCCAGTCGCCGCCGGCCTGCGGCACGTTGCCGACGCTCGGACAGCCGGCCAAGATAACCAGCGGCAGGAGCAGCGCGGCCGGACGGAGGAGGTGTTTTGTGTTCATTTGCTATCCTTTCAGACGGCCTTTACAATAACGCGCCCATTATAACGGATAACGGAAACTCCGCCATGACCGCCCCGTCCGCGCTTGAAATACTGAACGATGTGTTCGGCTACCCCTCGTTCCGCGGGCGGCAGGCGGAAATCGTCGAAACGCTGGCGGGCGGCAAAAGCCTGCTGGTGCTGATGCCGACGGGCGGGGGCAAATCGCTGTGTTACCAGATTCCCGCCCTGATGCGCGGCGGCGTGGCGGTGGTGGTGTCGCCGCTGATTGCGCTGATGAACGACCAAGTGGCCAACCTGCGCGCGGCAGGTGTGCATTGCGCGGCGGTACACGGCGGCACGCCGCCCGACGACGTGCGCCAAATCGCCGACGACATCGCCGCAGGCCGTCTGAAACTGCTCTACGTTTCGCCCGAACGGCTGGTAGGCGAACGTTTCCTGCGCTTCCTCGACCACACCGCCGTCAGCCTGTTCGCCATCGACGAAGCGCACTGCGTCAGCCAATGGGGGCACGACTTCCGTCCCGAATACCGCCAGCTCGGACTGTTGGCCGACCGCTACCCGCAAGTCCCCCGCATCGCCCTGACCGCCACCGCCGACGCGGAAACCCGCGCCGACATCAAACACTACCTCAAACTGGAAAACTCGCCCGAATTCGTCGCCAGCTTCGACCGCCCGAACATCTATTATCAGGTTGTGGAAAAAAACAACGGCAAAAAACAGCTTTTGCAGTTTATCCAAGGGCAAATGGCCGGACAAAGCGGCATCGTCTACTGCCTGAGCCGCAAAAAAGTGGACGACACCGCCGCCTTCTTATGCGAAAACGGCCTGGATGCCGTGGCCTACCACGCCGGCATGACCATGCGGCAGCGCGAAGCCGCGCAATACCGCTTCACCCACGAAGACGGCCTCATCGTCGTCGCCACCGTCGCCTTCGGCATGGGTATAGACAAACCCGACGTCCGCTTCGTCGCCCACCTCGACATGCCGCAGAGCATCGAACACTTCTATCAGGAAAGCGGCCGCGCCGGACGGGACGGCCTGCCCGCCGTCAGCTGGCTGTGCTACGGCCTCAACGACTGGGTCATCCTGCGCGAACGCATCCTCGAAGGCCAAAGCGGCGAATTCCAAAAAAACATCGAACTGCAAAAACTCGACGCCATGCTGGCGGTGTGCGAAACCGCCGAATGCCGCCGCGTCATGCTGCTGCGCCACTTCGGCGAACACTCCGAACCCTGCGGCCACTGCGACAACTGCCTGCACCCGCCCGTCCGCTTCGACGGCACGCTGCTGGTGCAAAAACTCCTCAGCTGCATCTACCGCGTCGGCCAATGCTTCGCCGCCGGCTACGTCATCAACGTCCTGCGCGGCAAAGCCGACGATTGGATACGGGACAACCGCCATCAGGAACTCTCCACCTTCGGCATCGGCGCCGACCTGACCGACAAAGACTGGCGCGCCGTCGTCCGCCAAAGCATAGGCCTCGGCCTGCTGCAAGTCGATTCCCAACACCACCACCGCCTGCTGCTGACCGAAGCGGCGCGCGACGTGCTGAAAAACCGCCGCACCGTCATGCTGCGCCCGCTCAAGCGCGACAAAACCGCCGGACAGAAACCGAAGGAAGAATGGCTGCGCACCGAACGCGAAGAAAGGCTGTGGCAGGCATTGAGGAAATGGCGGCAGGAAAGGGCGCGGGCGGAGGAAATCCCCGCCTACATGGTCTGCGGCGACAAAACCCTGCGCGACATCGTCGAAAAAATGCCGCGCGGCTTGGACGGCCTGCGCAGCATCTACGGCCTGGGCGAGGCCAAAATCGACAAATTCGGCGATGAAATACTGGAGGTTTTAGACAGCGCGGACGTCTGAAACAGTCGGGCAGCGTTTGGAACGCGACAAACCGCCTCAGGCGGCACCGGCCATCGTTCACCCATTGAATCGAAACAGGCCCGCCGCCAACTGCCGCAACACCGTTCAGGCCGTCTGAAAACCGTTTTACGGCTTTTCAGACGGCCTTCGGTTGTTCGGCCTGAACGTTTTAAGATGCAGGATATCCAACAACCATCGCCAAACCATTCCGCCACATCCTCAAACCTATTCCCTCACCATCCGCGCAACATCCGGGCATGACAAAATCAAGGAAGCGGTTTTTTACCGTCCCATGATGTTTATAAGGCCGTCTGAAAACCGTTTTTCCGGCTTTCAGACGGCCTTTATCTGCCTGTCGGCGCGGCCTGAATTATTGGAAACGGCCGCGCTTCACCTGCAAGCCGTCGGGGTTCAGGCGCGCGGCCAAACCCTGATTGCGCAGGGCGTGGGTCAGGGCGACGGCCAGCCCGTCGGCGGCATCGGCCTGCGGCGTGCCCGACAGCCCCAGCATCCGCACCACCATATCCTGAACCTGCTCCTTGGCCGCCTTGCCCTGCCCCACCACCGCCTGTTTGACCTGCAGGGCGGTGTATTCGTATACCGGCAGGCCGCGCATCACCAAGGCCGCCACCGCCGCCCCGCGCGCCTGCCCCAGCATCAGCGTGGCAGCAGGATTAACGTTCACGAACACCTGCTCC
>CAMURX010000128.1 GCA_947097615.1 uncultured Neisseria sp.
TGAAAACCGTTTGGCGGTTTTCAGACGGCCTTTTGCCGTTTTGCAAACAGATATCGGCTTCGGTGATCCGATCGGCGAACCCAAAAGGCTGTTTCCGCCTTCGCGGGAATGACGTTTCTGAAACCGAAAATCCCGCCGCGCATCTGACTCCCTCCCCTGCACCCCAAGCGCAGGGAAAGGTTAGGGTGGGAGCGGCGTTTCGCGGAAACGCTTTTCTCCCGCCGCATCCCGCTGGATATTTCCGTCCGGCAAAAGGCCGTCTGAAAATCCGTTTGTGGTTTTAATGTAGTTGAAACAACGCAAATTCCGTTTTCAGACGACCTCCTGCCCCATATAATCCGCCGCTTTTCCACCCCGTTCCCCTATCCCGCCATGCCCGGACACCTGCTCCCCGCCCTCCTCCTTGCCGCCCTCCTCGCCTCCTGCGCCTCCTTCACCGAACACACCCCCGCGCCTGTGGAAACCGCCGCTTCGCTCGGTTTGCCCGATTCTCCCCAGCCGCCGGTTTCGCCCGAGTGGTGGCGCGCGTTAAACGATGCGAAGCTCGACGCGCTGATCGACACCGCTTTGGCAAAATCGCCTGATTTGGCGGCGGTGGCAGCGCGTTTACGTCAGGCGGAAGCGGGGGCGCGGCTGGCGGATTCGCAGGGCGGCGTGAAAATCGGTTTGAACGCAAGCGGCGCGTTTGTCCACCGTGACGGCATCGGCGGCGGCGACAAATCGCGGCTGGCTACCGAGCTGGAACACCGCCTGTTTGGCGGACACGGCGTGAACATCGGCTACGAATCGCTGCAACTGCAAGGCCAATGGTCGCCCGATATTTTCGGCAAATACCGCCACCAGCTCGAAGCCGCGCTGGGGCAGCAACGCGCCGTCGAATACGAACGCGCGCAAACGCGGCTGCTGATTGCGCAGGGCGTGGCGGCGTATTACCGCCAATGGCAGATGCTGCTCGAACAGCGGCAAATCGTGGAAAAACGTTTTCAAACCAACCGCGAACGCGAGCGCGTGGTGCGCGAACTCATCCGCGCGGGGCAGCTTGCGCCGAGCAAGCTGTATGCCGTGCAGCAGGGCAACAGCCGCTTTCAGACGGCCTTGTCGGATTTGGACGCCAACACCGCCCAAGTGCGCCACGCCCTTGCCGCGCTCACGGGGCAGCAGGCGCAGGCTTTGGACAACTTCGCGCCCAACGCCGCCGCTGCCGTGCCGCAGCCGCCCGTTTCGCAGCTGAGCGCCGATTTGCTCGGCAAACGCCCCGATTTGGCGGCGCAGCGCGAAGGGCTGATGGCGCGGCGGCATTTGGTGCAGAGCGCGAAAACCGAGTTTTATCCGAACATTACGATTAAGGGGCTGGCGGGCTTGGCGAATCTGGAAATCGGCCATCTGCCCGCGTCCAAATCGTTTACCGCCGCCGTGTTGCCGAGCGTGAGCCTGCCGATTTTCACATCGGGCGCGCTGCGGGCGAATCTGTCGAAAAAAGAAGCCGAGTTTGACGAACAGGCAGCGCGTTACAACAAAAACGTGTACACCGCCCTGCGCGAAGCCGCCGACGCGCTCACGCAATACGAAGCCGCCGCAGCGTCGGTGCGCGAACAAAGCGAAATGACCGCCCTCGCCCGCAAAAACGCCGCTGCCGCGCAAAGCCGCTGGCAATCGGGCTTGGACAACAAGCTGGACTACCTCGCCGCGCAGGACGAAACCCTGCAAAACGAGAGCCAGCTCTCGCAGGCGCAAACGAAGCTGTTTACCGCGTGGCTGGCGCTGAATACCGCGTTTGGCGGCGGGTTTGAAGCGGGCGGCGGACAATAAAGCAGCCTGAAAAGCCGTTTGCCGTTTCGCCTTCGGTTTTCAGGCTGCCTCAAATGCAGATGGGAAGCTCGAAGGCAGCCTGAAAACGGTTTTTCCCTTGTGGGGAAACGTCGGATTCCAGAATCCGAACGACAGTTATCCCGCTTCGTTTTTGAACCATTCTGTTTTTTCACGATGATTACGCTCAATCAAAAAATTGTCTCGGTAAAAGGACTGTTCCATGTGTTCCCCACGGAAGACAGCCCTTTTGATTTTCAGGATCTGATCGAAATCTACTTTGGTTTGGAGCGCGGTTCGCTTTTAATCAAATGCAACGGCAGCAAAGAGAATTTAGCCTGCGAATTCAACCGCGAGCTTGAAAGCGTTTCTTTGGGAGAATACGGGGCGTTCAAAATATTTGATGTGGGCGGGCTTGATCTGTTCCGTCCGCTGCAAGGCGAGACTTTGCGGGACATGAAAAAACTGTACGACATCCACGGCGAAGAAATCGGTTTCCGCCTGCTGTTCCGACACACTTTGCTTGATTTGATCAACTGGGGCGACGAATTGCTGGTTTTGCAGCAACCCAATGCTTTATCGGGCGAATATTTTTGTAAACAGGAGTAGACAAGTTTCCCCCGTTTTCAGGCTGCCTTTCAGACGGCATCAAAGGCAGCCTGAAACCCCAAACGCCGTCTGAAAAACAGCCCCCAAAGGATTTTCAACAACCATGACCCTCAAACACGGCAACTACACTTTCAAGCCGCACGAGATGCCGATGATGGCGGGTACGCCCGCTTCGCCCGACCATCCGAAAAAACGCCGTCTCGCCTATCTCGCCATCGGCATTCTGCTTTCTCTGGCGGCGGGGTTCCAAAACGGTTTTCTCTCCGCCGTGCTGCCGCAACTGCGCGGTGATTTGGCGTTGGATTTGCAGCAGGGCGGCTGGATACAGGCGGCGTATTTTATGTCTTACGCCTGCATGAGCATTTTGTTTTTCAAAATCCGCAAGGCCTTCGGCGTGCAGCGTTTTGTGCGCATCACGCTGTTTGCGCTGCTCACCGCCAACCTGTCGCAGCAGCTTTGGCACCATTACGAAGTGGAGCTGTTTGCCCGCGCCTCGGCAGGGATTGCCGCCAGCGGTTTGCTGGTGTTGTCGATGTATTATTTTATGCAGGCGTTTGCCGGCGAGAAAAAGCTGGCGGGGCTGGTGTTCGGCATCGGGCTGATGCAGGTAGGCACGCCGCTGGCGCAGGCGTTTGTGCCGTTTCTTTACGCCGACGGGCTGCTCGGTTCGGTATTCGCTTTTCAGACGGCCTTGTCGCTCGCCTGCATTGCCGGAGTGTCCGCGCTACCGCTGCCGCCCGGTTTTCACGAACGCGGCTCGTTCACGCTTATGGATGCCGTCAGCTTTACCCTGTTTGCCGTCGGCATCGCGCTGTTGTGCGCCTTTCTCGTGCAGGGGCGCACGGTGTGGTGGACAACCCATTGGCTGGGCTGGCTGCTGGCGGGCGGCGTGGGGCTGACCGGGCTGGCGCTGTTTTGGGAAGCGCGCCGCCGCAAACCGATGCTCGACTGGCATTGGATGACCGTGCCGCAAATCCTGATTTTCGCCGTGATGGGCGCGATGGCGCGGCTTTTGACTTCGGAGCAGACCGTCGGCGCGGCGGGGCTGATGGCAACCTTGGGCATCGGCGGCACGCAGATGGGCGGCTTTTACCTGATGATGGCGATCGCCTCGCTGGCAGGCGTGGTGGCCAGCCTGATTTTGTTGGACATCAACGACATACGCAAACCCGTGATGATTGCGCTGGCCTGTTTCGCGCTCGGCGCATGGCTGGAAATCGGCGTCGGCATGCAAACCCGCCCCGCGCAGCTTTATCTCAGCCAGAGCATCGCCGCCTTTGCCACACTCCTGTTTATGGGGCCGATGATGCTCGAAGGCATCGTGCGTGCGCTCGCCAAAAGCCCCGACCACATCATGAGTTTTTCCGCCGTATTCGGGCTGTCGCAAACCCTCGGCGGGCTGGCGGGCGCAAGCGTGTTCAGCGCGTTTCTCACCTACCGCACGCGCGACCGACTCACCGACATCGCGCAAAACCTCACATTGGACAACCCCGCGCTCGCCGCCGACATCCAACGCAACGCCGCCGCCCTCTCCACCGCCCTCACCGACCCCGCCCAACTGCAAGGGCGCGCCGTGTCGCAAATCACCGCCCAAGCCGCCAAAGAAGCCGCCGTCGCCGCCTACAGCGACCTATTCGCCCTGCTCGCCGTGATGGCCGCCGTCAGCGCGCTGGTTTCGTTTGCCCTGTGGCTCTACCGCAGGTATTACAAGATTGATATTTTGGCGAAAGAGAAAAAGGTGGTGTTTGCGATGCTGGGGAGATAGGGTTTCAGGCTGCCTTTCAGACGGCATTAAGGGCAGCCTGAAAAGCAAACTGCTTTGATTTGCGCCTTGGGTGCAAAACGGTTCGCCGCCCTTTCAGGCTGCCTGCCGTTTGCCCCGTTACCCGCCACCGCCTACAATACGCCAACCGCCCGTTTGCAAAGGAATCAACAAGATGAACACCATCACCGCCCGCGACTTCAACCAAAACGCCGCCCAAGCCAGACAGCTTGCCGAGCGCGAACCCGTATTCGTAACCGACCACGGCGAACCTTCGCACGTGTTAATGAGCTACGCCCTTTACCAACGCCTTACCCATCGCCAAAAAAGCAATGCCGCGCGCGTCAGCATGAGTGAAGAAGCTGCCGCGCAGATAGACGACGATTTTGAATTTGGACGCGTTGATATTGCCGAACGGGAAGGGCAGTTCTGATGTACCTGCTGGATACCAACATCATCAGCGAAATGCGCAAAGCCGATACCCGCCGCCGCTCGCCGCAGTTCGTCCGCTGGCTGGAAAGTGTCGATCTGGAAAGCTGCCACCTTTGCGCCATGAGCCTGTTTGAAGTGGAAACGGGCATTTTGCGCAAAGAACGGCAGGACGCGGCACAAGGCAGGCTGCTGCGGGAATGGTTTGAACACACCTTAAAACCCGAATTCCGCGACCGCGTTTTCCCCGTATCGTCCGCTGTCGCGCTGCGCACCGCCCGACTGCATGTTCCCAATCCCGCCGCCATCATCGATTCTTTTATCGCCGCCACCGCAATGGAACACGGCAAAATCGTGGTAACGCGCAATGTGAAAGACTTTGCCGGCTTCGGCGTAACCATCGTCAATCCGTTTGAATAAGGCAGAACGGATTGGTTTGAAAAACATTCAGGCAGCCTGAAAGCCGCAGGCTTAAATCTCATTCAAACAAACGCAGTCAAACAACATGCAAAACCTGCTTTCAGGCTG
>CAMURX010000129.1 GCA_947097615.1 uncultured Neisseria sp.
GGTGGCCGTCTGAAAAACGGTGGCCGTCTGAAAAACGGTGGCCGTCTGAAAAACGGTGGCCGTCTGAAAAACGCCGCTTCTGTCGAAGCGGCGTTTTTCAGACGGCCTGGATGCGGCATGGGTTCAGCTTTTGCGTTCGGGGTGGGTCAGGTGGTAAATCTGCGCCACGGCATCGACGAGGCCGCTGTCGCCGCCACCTTTGGACAGGGTGTGGGTGGGCGAGTGCAGGAGTTTGTTAGTGAGCTGGACGGAGAGGCGTTCGAGCACTTCTTCGGGCGAGGCGCCTTTGGCGAGCTGTTTCATGGCATTTTCGAGGACGTGGCGGCGGGCGCGTTCGCCTTCGTCGCGCAGGGCGCGGATCAGGGGGACGTTTTCGCGGCTTTTCTGCCATTCGAGAAATTCGGCAACTTTCTGCCCCACCATGGCCTCTGCCTGCGCCGCGGCTTTCTGCCGCGCTTCGCGGCCGCTCTGTACGACTCCGGCCATGTCGTCGACGGTGTAGAGGTAGACATCATCGAGTTCAGCGATTTGGGCTTCGATGTCGCGCGGCACGGCCAGATCGAGCATGAAGACGGGCATTTGGTTACGCAGTTTGAGGGCGTTTTCGACCATGCCTTTGCCGACGACGGGCAGGGGGCTGGCGGTGGAGGAGATAACGACGTCGTAGCGGTGGAGGATGTCGGGGATATCGGCCAAGAGGCAGGGTTCGGCGTGGATGCCGAGTTTGCCGCACAATTCTTCGGCGCGTGCGAGGGTGCGGTTGGCAACGGTCATCAGGCGCGGGTTTTCGGCAGCGAAGTAGGTGGCGACGAGTTCGATCATTTCGCCAGCGCCGATAAAGAGGACGTTGAGTTTGCCGACGTCGGGGAATATCTGGGCGGCCATTTTCACCGAAGCGGCGGCCATGGAAACCGACTGCTCGCCCACGGCCGTGCCGCTGCGGATTTCTTTGGCAACGGAGAATGTTTTTTGGAACAGGGCGTTGAGCCAGCTGCCGAGGGTGTTTTGCTCCTGCGCGGTTTGCACGGCGTCTTTGAGCTGGCCGAGGATTTGCGGCTCGCCCAGCACCATGCTGTCGAGCCCGCAGGCAACGCGGAAGGCGTGGCGGACGGTGTCGCTGCAACCGTAGGTGTAGAGATAGGGGCGGATTTCTTCGGGGCTGAGGGCGCGCTCTGCGGCCAGCCAGCCGGTGACGGCTTCGGCATCGCCGACGCAATAGAGTTCGGTGCGGTTGCAGGTGGAGAGAATGACGGCTTCGCGCGCGGCGCCGCTGTCGGTCAGACCGGCAAGCGCTTCGGGCAGCACATCGGCAGAAAACGCCAGTTTCTCGCGGATGCCCAGCGGCGCGGTTTGGTGGTTCAGTCCGATAACGGTCAGCTGCATGGCGGGAGGCGGGGTAAAAAAACGGCGCATTATAGCAAATTCAGACGGCCTTTATTCATGAAAATGCAATATGAGAGCGCACAAAGTACAGGATTGAAATCGTGTATGGAGGCCATAAACAGACTCTCTGCGCAAAAGCGCCCGCAGGATTAAGGGCGTATAATCCCGCGCCGCCATAAGCCTATAATTTCAAGTTATAAACAAACCGCAAACCACAATCCGAAGGAACACCGCCATGGCCGAACAGCAGAAAAACGATGCCGCCCCCCCCGAACCGGAAGGCGGTTCAAGCCCCGAAACCGCCGCCGCTCCGTCGGGTGAAACCAAAGCCAAACCCGCCATCAAAATCAACGACGCAGCCGACGCGAAAGCCAAACCCGCCGCAAAAACCAAAGCGGCGGGCAAGCCCAAAGAGCAGGTGATCAAGCTCTACGAATCCGGCAAGCGCATCCATCCGAAAAAGGCCGAAGGCCGTTTTGCCAAGCTGCGCATCGCCGCCATCCTCGCCACCCAGTTTGTGTTCTACTGCATCCCGTGGTTCAACTGGTCGGGGCGGCAGGCCGTGCTGTTCGACATTCCCAACCGCCACTTCTTCATCTTCAACCTCTCCTTCGGCATGGCCGACCTGATTTACCTCGCCCTGCTGCTGATTATCTGCGCCTTCGGCCTGTTTTGGTGGACAACCGTGGCCGGACGCCTGTGGTGCGGCTACGCCTGCCCGCAAACCGTGTACACCGAAATCATGCTGTGGATAGACCACTTCGTCGAAGGCGACCGCAACAAGCGCATGAAACTCGACAAAGAGCCGTGGAACGCGCGCAAAATCCGCATCAAGCTTACCAAATACCTGCTGATTTTCGCCGTCTGCGCCTGGACGGGCATCACCTTTGCCGGCTGGTTCACCCCCATCCGCGACTTCGTGCCCGCCCTCTTCAACGGACAGGCGGGCGGCGGCGCCCTCTTCGCCGCCGCCTTCTACGGCTTCGTCACCTGGCTCTTCGCCCACCAGATGCGCGAACAGGTGTGCAAACACATGTGTCCCTACGCCCGCTTCCAAAGCGCGATGTTCGACCCCGACACCCTGGTCATTTCCTACGACACCGAGCGCGGCGAGCCGCGCGGCGCGCGCAAGAAAAACGTCGGCCGCGACGAAACCGACTTGGGCGACTGCATCAACTGTACCATGTGTGTGCAGGTCTGCCCCGTCGGCATCGACATCCGCGACGGCCTGCAATACGAATGCATCGGCTGCGCCGCCTGCATCGACGCCTGCGACGACATCATGGACAAAATGGGCTATCCGCGCGGCCTCATCCGCTACACCACCGAAAACGTCCTCGAACACAAATACAGCGACAAAGACATCAAAAAACAACTGCTGCGCCCGCGCGTTATCGGCTACGGCGCCGTCCTGGCCGCGGCCGTCACCGCCTTCCTCGTCGGCGTGGCCACCCGCCAGACCCTGCGCGTCGACATCATAAAAGACAGGGGCGTGATGGTGCGCGAAAACAGCAAAGGCTGGCTGGAAAACGCCTACAACCTGCGCATCATCAACAACAGCGAAAAAGAGCAGACCGTCACCGCCGCCGTCACCGGCTTCGACGACATCGCCCTTACCGGCCTGCCCGAAGGCGGCGTCAAAGTCGGTGGCCGCGAAACCCTCACCATCCCCGTGCAGGTTTCCACCATCCCCGAATACGCCGACAGAGGCAGCCACCCCATCGAATTCACCTTCACCTACCGCGAAGACGGCAGCGCCGAAGGCCGCACCATCACCGAAAAATCCAACTTTATCGGAGAATAACCGTGAACGGGCAACCCCCCAAACCCTGGTACAAAGAACCTTGGCCGTGGCTGCTGATGTCCGGCCCCGCCATTGTCGTCGTCGCCGCCTTCGTCACCCTCTGGCTGGCTGCCAGCAACAGCTCCGACCTCGTCAGTGACGACTACTACAAAGACGGCAAACACATCGACCTCGACATCAAGCGCGACACTGCCGCCCTCGAACGCGGCATCAACGCCCAAGTGCTCATCAGCCCCGACGGCAGCGCCGTGCGCGTCTACCTTTCCGGCCGCTTCGAAAACAGCGTGCCCGTCAAACTGACCCTGATGCATCCGGCAAAAAAAGAATTCGACCAAAGCATCGTCCTGCAAAAATCCGCCGCCCCGCCCTCGGGCGACAAAACCGAATTCACCGGCCGCTTCGCCGCCCTGCCTGCCACCCAGCACTGGTACGTCCGCCTCGAAGACACCGCCCGCATCTGGCGCGTGGAAAACAAATGGATTACCGGCCAGGGCGGCTCGGTCAGCCTCGCCCCGGTGAAAAACCTCGCCAACGCGGCGCAGCAGCGCTAGGGTCTGTTGACAATCAGCGTTGCGGCGGTGTTTTTGGCAAAAAATACCCGCCTGCCGCGTCAAAAATGCTCGCAAGGTGTCTAATCTTGCCGTACTTTTTTCCTTGCATTCGGCCATTTTTCACTCAAAAAACCGTCTCGCAAGCTGATTGTCAACAGCCCCTAGGGGATTGACATTCGGCATTGCGGCAAGAGGCCGTCTGAAAGCTCAAACCGCCGTCACTCCCGCGCAGGCGGGAATCTTTTATCGGTTACGGACGCATGGTTTCACTACCGTGTGTTACGGCTCAGACAAGATTCCCGCCTGCGCGGGAATGACGGAACACATCGGCGGCTTGGAGCGAGACCGGACAAAGTTTTAACAGCATGGAAAATGTCGGGTTTCCAAACCCTGCCTGACTATAAAAGGCCGTCTGAAAATATTTCAGACGGCCTTTCTGCATTCAAATTAAACGGCTTACAGATTCGGATTGACGATAATCTTCACTGCCGATTCATTATTATGAATCAGCCGCTCGAAGCCTTCCGAAATCAGTTCGTCGAGTTTGATGCGCTGGGTGATGAAAGGTTCGAGGTTGATTTTGCCTTCTTCCACCAATTTGATGGTTTCCTGATGGTCGTTGCAGTAGGCGATGGTGCCGCGCACGTCCAATTCTTTCATCACCACGCTGTGCACGTTAATCGTGGCCGGATGGCTCCAGATGGAGACAATGACCATTTTGGCGGTGGGTTTGCAGGCTTCGATCAGTGTGTCCATCACTTTGTTGACGCTGGTGCACTCGAAAGCCACGTCCACGCCTTCGCCATTGGTAAGCTTTTTCACTTCGGCAACCACATCCACTTCGATGGGGTCGAGGATAAAGTCGGCCACGCCCGATTCGCGGGCTTTGTCTTTGCGCGCTTTGCTCAACTCGGTGATGATAACTTTGATGCCTTTGGCTTTGAGCACGGCGGCAAGCAAAAGGCCGATGGGGCCCGCGCCGCCCACGAGTGCCACGTCGCCCGCTTTCGCGCCGCTGCGGACATAGGCGTGGTGGCCAACGGCCAAGGGCTCGATCAGCGCGGCTTGGTCGAGCGGGATTTTGTCGGAAATCGGGTGCACCCAGCGGCGTTTGACGGCGATTTTTTCCGACAAACCGCCGCCGCAGCCGCCCAAGCCGATGAAGTTCATGTCTTTGGACAGGTGGTAGTTGCTGCCCGGGCCGGTGGGGGTATCGTCGTGCACGATATAGGGTTCGACCACAACGTGCTGGCCGACCTTAATGTCGTTCACGCCTTCGCCCACGGCATAGACCACGCCGGAAAATTCGTGTCCCATGGTTACCGGCGCCGATTCGCCGGAAATCGGGTGCGGATGGCCGCAGGGCG
>CAMURX010000130.1 GCA_947097615.1 uncultured Neisseria sp.
GTCTGAAAAGGCCGTCTGAAAAGGCCGTCTGAAAAGGCCGTCTGAAAAACCTGCTTCGCAGGTTTTTCAGACGGCCTTGTTTTTGCCCATGCGGTACATCATGCCGCCTGCGGGCAGGGCGAGCAGTACGGCGGCAAGGAAGACGCTGCCGTAGCCCCAATGCTGCGCCAGGCGCAGGGCGGCGAAACCGGCGGCGTAGCTGCCGGTGAGGATGACGGAAAATTGCAGGCTGCTGTCGAGGGCGGCGGTTTGGCGGTCGGATTTTTCCATCATCAGGGCGAGCAATACGGGTATCAGCAGGGTGTAGCTGAGGCTGAGGGCAACCATCAGCGCAGGCGTAAGCCATGCGTTCGGACGGAGGTATTCGGCGGCGGCAAGGGCGCACAACAGCGGCAGTTGGACGGCAAACAGCGGCAGTATCAGGCTTTGCGGCGCACGGCGGGCGAGGCGGCCTGCCAGCGGGGTAACAATCAGGCAGGCAACAGGGATGGCGACAGCAAGGATGTTGCCGGTTTGCACGGGCGTGTAGCCCGCGTCGGCGAGCTTGGGTACGAACACGGCGGCGCAAAAGGCGTAGGGCAGGGTGGCGCAAAAGAGCAGGGCAAACCAGCGCAGGCCGGTGTGCGGCTGTTGCCAAAAGCCCAGCAGCCGCGCGGCAAGCTGCGCCACGCCGCCGCCCGTCGCGCGGCTTTCGGGCTCGCGGTAAACGCAAAGCAGGGCGAGCAGCAGCAGGGTGAAGGCCAGCATAAAGCCGCAGGCCGTCTGAAAGCCGTGTTGGCGGTAAATCCACAACACCAGCGCGCCGCCTATCATTTTGCCGCCGCGTGCCGCCATGGTTTGCACCACGCCGCCGAAGCCGAGTTCGCGCTTGGGTAGAACAATGCAGCTTAGGCCGAGCATGGCGCAGCCGTAGAGCGTGCCCGATACGCTCAAAACCAAACACAAAGCCAGCAGCAGCGGAAAATGCGGGCTCACGTCGGCAAACGCCATCACGGCGAATGCGGCGGCCAGCGCCAGCGTCGCGCCCGTCAGCCACGGACGGAAGCGCCCGCGCGGGCTTGTCGGGCAGCCGTCCATCAGTGCGGCAAACAGCACTTTAAACGCTTCGATGCCGCCGATAAGCTGCACCCAGCTCAACTGTTTCAGGCTGTAGCCGCCGTGTTTGAGCACGGTCATCAGGGCGACGAGGTAAAAGCCGACGAGGGTGAATTTGTAGGTGCTGCCGAGCGACAGCAGCAGCCAGTCGCTGCGGCGCGGGGCGGGGATGGCGGAGTCGGACATTTCAGACGGCATCGGCATGGCGGTTTCCTTTGTGGGCTGTCGGCAATCGGTTTGGCGGACGTTTCGGAGAGTTTGAACAGGCTCTGCGCCATCCGCAAAGGCCGTCTGAAAACCCTGTGGCGGAGTTTTCAGACGGCCTTTGCGTGTTGTTTCAATGCCGCTTCGGCGGCGGCCAGTGCGGCGGCTTCGGTGGCTTCGACGATGTAGTTCACGCCGAGGGAGACGGCGAGTTTGGCCGACTGTTCGCGCATCAGGGCAAGCTGCGGCGGGTCGGGCTCGATTAGCAGCATGGCGGCGCAACAGGCTTCGAGCTGCGCTTGGCGGGCTTTTATCCACGCCAGATAGGTTTTGCGGTCGGCAATGCGCTGTTCGTCGCTTTTTTGCAGGCGCATGGGGGCGCAGACGGTGGCAAACGGGCTGTGTGCGTGGGCGGCCAACAGGGTTTCAAACTCGGCGAGCCAGTCGGCGAAGTCCTGCACGGGGGTCAGGTCGGTGAAGTAAACCGTGCCTTCGGGCAGGGTTTTGATTGGGGTGAAAAAGGGCATGGCGGAGTTTCCTTTGCAGTTGGGGTTTCAGACGGCCTTTTGCGGTTTGTACGGCGTTTGTGCGGGCGGGCAAGCAGTTTTGCAAACTGCCACCCCCACCCCGACCCTCCCCCGCGCTTTGGCCGCAGGGGAGGGAGTGAGGCTGCTTTTGCAGGGTGTGCGGTACGCACGCGGTTGGCTTGGGTTGTGAGATTGGCAAACCGCATGCGTGGCAAAGCCGCACACCCTACAGCGGGGTTCAGACGGCCTTTGCGGTTTGAGGCCGTCTGAAAGGCTGCCGCGTTGTTTCAGACGGCCTCAAAACCGCCATTCGACGCTGGCGCCGACGCTGCGGGGGCGTTGGTAGAGGGCGTCTTGGCGGTCGGCGGTGGAGATGAATACGGGGCGGCGGCTGTTGAAGACGTTGTCGGCATACAGCGACACGCGGCCTTGTTTGAAGTTGTAGGCGGCATACAGATTGGTTTGGCTGTAGCTGCCGATTTTGCCGGTTTCGGCGTTGTCGGCGGCGGAGTAGTAGCCGCCGGAAAAGCGTATGTCGCCGCCGGCTTCAAAGCCGCTCGGGTGCAGGTATTTTGCGCCGAGATTGGCGGTGTATTTCGGTGCGCGGCCGAAGCGGTTGCCTTCGATGCCGCTATTGGGGTAGCGGCTGATTTTGCTGTGCAACAGGCCGACGGCGGCGGTGAGTTTGAGATGTTCGGCAGCCTGCCAGTCGGCGCCCAGCTCCGCGCCGTAGGTGCGGGCGGCTTCGGCGTTGCGGATAACGACGGAGTTGGTGCCGAGATAAAACGGCAGCTGCATGTCTTTATAGCGGCTGTGGAACAGGTTGCCGCTCAGCTGCAGGCGTTTGTCGGGGCTTTTCCAGCGGGTGTACCACTCGAAGTTGTTCACATACTCGGGTTCGTAGGCGTAGGTAACGACGGGGCGGCCGAAGGTGATGCCTGCGCCGCCGGGGTTGTAGCCGCGCACGGCTTTGACGCCGGTAATCCATTGCGCTGTCGGTTTGTAGGCGATGTCGATTTTGGGCAGGAATACGGTTTGGCCTTTGTCGAGATCAAGATGCAGCGCGCCGCTGCCGCCTTGGCGCTTGTGCGATTCTTTTTCGATGCGTCCGGCGAGGGTGATGTCCCATTGCGGATTCGGGCTGAGGGTGGCTTCGGCAAACAGGGCGGAAACGCGGTTGCTGTCGTCAAACGTGTTGCGGCCGCCGACGGCGCGGATGTCCACCCATTCGTCCTGGCTGCTGCGGAAGTAGTGCAGCCCGGCCAGACCTTTCAGACGGCCTGAGTCGGTGTGCCAGTGCAGCGTAGGCTCTATTTGGAATTCGCGCCCTTTCAGTTCGGCCGGCACGCCCTGCGGGCTGACGCTCATCGGCAGATGCAGGCGCTCGTTTTGGTAGCGGCTGTACACCAGCTTGTTTTCCAGCCGCAGATTGGGCGCGGCCTGCCACGAGATGTCCCAGATGCCCGAGGTCGATTCGGTAACAAATACGGGTTTTTCTTTGAGAAAACGGCGGCTGGCAGTATTGCCGAGGATTTCGTTTTGCGGCGCGCGCGAGCGGATGCGGTTGACGGTGAGGCGGCTGAACAGGTCGGGATGCTCGGCGGGGGCGTAGAGCAGTTTGAAGCGGATATTGGTGTTTTCCACGCGGCGCGGGTTGCCGGTGGGCTCGTAGGAAATAAAAGGCTCGTAACTTTCGCGCTGCTGGCGCTCGGCACTGAGGCGGAAAGACAGATTGTCTTTGACCAGCGGCCCGGAAATCACGGCGGCGGCGTTGCGGGTTTTCTGGTTGCCCAAGCCCAAACGCAGCGCGCCCTCCCATTCCGGCGTCGGGTCTTTCGAGCGCATCACCACCGCGCCCGCAATGGCGTGCTGGCCGCGCACATCGCTTTGCGCCCCGCGCAGGATTTCCACCTGCTGCATGTCCCACAGCGACTGCGTGCCGAAGGCGTATTCGTTGTAGGTGGCGGAGCGCCCGTCGATGGAGAGGTTCAGGCGCGGCCGCGTGCCGGCGAAAAAGGCCACCGCGCCCACCGCCGGCCCCGAGCCGTCCACGCCGCGCACTGTGGGCAGGTCGTTGCCGCTGCCCAAATCCACGGTGTTCACCGTCTGCTTGAGCAGGTCGGTGGCGGAAAGATTGTGGCCGCTGCGGTCGATGTCAGGCGTGGTGAAGACTTTGTGGCTGGTGCCGGTGGCAAAGCCGCTGCGTTTACTGCGCTCGCCGGTAACGACGACTTCTTCCAAGGCCGTGCTTTCTTCGGCTTTTTCGGGCGTTTGGTCGGTGTCGGCATAGGCGGGGCAGGCAAAAGCCAGCGCCAAAAGCAGCGGCAGGCGGCGGGGTTGGGACAGGCACATATTGTTCTCCTTGTTTTCAGACGGCCTTTTTAGGCAGTTTAATTTACAGATTTACATTAAAATAACGATATTTGTAAATTTTAGTCAGTCAAAAAGAAGAATGCAAGCCTTTATCAGGAATAGTTTTGAGGCATCAGGCCGTCTGAACATAAAATCCGCCGTAAAAATTTGCAGAGAAAGCCAAAAAACATGAACACAAACAAACGGCAAATCCTCGCCGACACCGCCCGACAACTGTTTCACCAACACGGCTTTGCCGCCGTATCCGTTGACAGAATCTGCCGCGAAGCCGCCGTCAGCCGCCCGACGTTTTACAAATATTTCAATGGCAAAAGCGCCATCGTGCAGGCGGTGGTTGTCGAACAGAAAAACCGCGTGCGCGCCGAATTGGAAGCCGTATTGGCGCAATGCGGCACATTGGAAAGCATTGCCGATACCTTTTGGCGGCTGCAGCGCGAATCGTTTGCCGAGCTGTATTCCGCCGCCTTTTTGCGCGACATGACCGACAACACCGATTTGGCGCTGGAGCGTTTTTTCAGCGAATTAAACGAAGAAAAGCACGTCTTTTTGCACGGCTTCTTCCACACCCTGCAACAGCGCGGTCTGATACGTCCGGACATTCCCGCCGAACTGGTCGGCCTGTTCGTCCGCCACGCCGACATATTGGCCGAACAGGCGCAAACGCTGCCGCGCTATAGCGCCGAGCCGCAACGCCTGCCGCAGGACATTCTCGGCCTGCTGCTGCACGGACTGGCGGGTGAGGCCGTCTAAAAATGGCCGTCTGAAAATGGCCGTCTGAAAATGGCCGTCTGAAAATGGCCGTCTGAAAATGGCCGTCT
>CAMURX010000131.1 GCA_947097615.1 uncultured Neisseria sp.
TAGGGATGGCGGGCCATAAATTCGGAATCAGGTTGCGTAAGGGCGGTATTTTAACCCATTTGCCCGCAGGGTCGGGAATTTCCCCGCCCGCCCCGCCCGCCGTGTCGAAAAACGGCGTTATCCGCTATATAATCGCCGCTTTTCCCTACAGGCCGTCTGAAAGACATGAAACTCAACCGCACGCTGATTGTTTCCGTTTTCGTCGTCGCAAGCTGCGGTTTGGCTTACGAGCTGATTATGGCCGCGCTGGCCAGCTACCTGCTCGGCGACAGTATTTTGCAGTTTTCCTCGATTATCGGCCTTTATCTGTTTGCCATGGGCATCGGGGCGCATCTGACCAAATACATCAAAGACGAAGATACCCTGCGCCGCTTTATCGAAATCGAGCTGCTGGTGGGCGTTATCGGCGGCATATCGGCCTTGGCCTTGTTTGTGGCCTTCGGGCTGGCCGCCGCGCCGTTCCGCACGCTGCTGTACGCGCTGGTGCTGGTGGTCGGCACGGTGGTGGGCATGGAGATTCCGCTGGTGATGCGGGTGTTGAACCGCGAAGAGGCGGACTTCAAAGAGCTGGTGTCCAAGGTGCTGACTTTCGACTACCTCGGCGCGCTGGCGGTTTCGCTGCTGTTCCCGCTGGTGCTCGCCCCTCGGCTGGGGATGGCGCGTTCGGCCCTGCTGTTCGGCATATTGAATGCCGCCGTCGCGCTGCTGACCGCCCGCATCTTCAAAGGCCGTCTGAAAAATTACCGGGGGCTGCAAATCCGCGGATGGACGGTGCTGATGTTCCTGCTGCTGGCCTTTGCCTACGCCAATCGGATTACCTTCCGCGCCGAACAGAGTTATTTCGGCGATCCGGTGGTGTTTGAAAGCCATTCGCCCTACCAGCGGCTGGTGGTAACGCAGTGGAAAAACGATACGCGGCTCTACATCAACGGCAACCTGCAATTTTCTTCGCGCGACGAGGCGCGTTACCACGAAGCCCTGGTGCTGCCCGCCATGCAGATGGTGCAAAAGGCGGAAAACGTGTTGATTTTGGGCGGCGGCGACGGACTGGCCGCGCGGGAAGTATTGAAATACCCGCAGGTAAAACAGCTGACGCTGGTGGATTTGGATCCCGAAATGACCAAAACCTTCCGCACTTCGGCCAAACTGAGCAGCCTGAACCAAGGTTCGCTGTCGCACCCGAAAACCAAAGTCGTCAATGACGACGCGGCAAAATGGCTGGAGGAAACCGAAGGCCGTTTCGACGTCATCATCATCGACCTGCCCGACCCCTCCAACTTCTCGCTCGGCAAACTGTATTCCGTACCGATGTACCGCCTGGTTGCCCGCCATCTTGCGCCGCAGGGCAAAATCGTCGTCCAGTCCACCTCGCCCTATTTCGCGCCCAACGCCTATTGGTCGGTGGTGGCCACGCTGGAGGCCGCAGGGCTGCATACCGCGCCGTATCACGTTTACGTCCCTTCGTTCGGCGAATGGGGCTTTGTGCTGGCCGGCTGTGAAAACCGCTTCCCCGTTCCCGCCGCGTTCTCCGTCCCCACCCGTTATCTGAACGGGAAAACCGCTGCCGAAATGTTCGACTTCCCGCCCGATATGGCGAGGCGGCCGGTGGAGGCGAATTATCTGAACAACCAGATGCTGGTCAATTATTTCGAACGCGACTGGGCGGAAGTCATCCGTTAGCGGGGGCGGCGGTTGTTTTGCCCGCGTCAAGCGGGTACACTCGCGCCTGCCGAAAATGTCAGGATTCCATCATGCAGAATTTTCTCTTTATCTTTACCGCCGTTACCGTGGCCGCCTTCATCGCGGCCGGTATTTATTTCTTGATCGGTGCGATTAAAGAAGGGCGCGAAGAGCGCGAACGCAACCGCATCAACCATTAAACCATGCAGGCCGTCTGAAAACACCGGGGCACGGTTCGGCAACACCGCACCGCCGTATTTTCAGACGGCCTTTCCAACGGACGACGAATGAGGGCAGACCCATGGCGAGCGACATCAGCGTACTGATTTTGGCCAGAAACGAAGAGGCAAACATCCGCGAATGCATCGAAAGCTGCACTTTTGCCGGAGAAGTCATCGTCATCGACGACTTCAGCACCGACGACACCGAAAAAATTGCCGAAGCATGCGGCGCGAGGGTCATACGCCGCGCCATGGACGGCGACTGGGGCGGACAGCAGACCTTCGCCGTCGAACAGGCGCGCTGCGGCTGGATTTTCTTCATCGATGCCGACGAACGCTGCACGCCCGAAGCGGCCGAAGAAATCGCCCGAACGGTGGAAAAAGGCGAAAAAGCCGCCTATTGGCTCAGACGGCAAAACCGCTTCCGCCACAACAAAGCCGTACACGGCGTGTTGCGGCCTGATTACGTCTGCCGCCTGATGCCGGCGGAGGGCGTGCGGGTCGAAGGCTACGTCCATCCCGCCATCCTGCATCCCTACGCGGACAAAAAACTGCAACACTTCCTGCTCCACTACACCTACGACAACTGGGACCAGTATTTCAACAAATTCAACAAATACACCAAACTGTCGGCAGAGAAATACAAAGACGCGGGCAAACCGGTCGGCTTCTGGAAAGACATCGTATTGCGGCCGATTTGGGCATTTATCAAAGTCTATATTTTCGACCGCGGTTTTCTGGACGGCAAAATGGGATGGATACTGTCGGTCAACCACTATTTCTACACCATGACCAAATACGTCAAACTCTACACCCTCTATAAATCCGACGGAAAACTCTAAAATGCGCGCCAGCCTGATTGTTACCACCTACAACCGCCCCGACGCACTGCATCTGGTTTTACAGTCCGTTTTGCAGCAAACCGTCCCGCCGGCGGAAATCATCGTCGCCGACGACGGCTCGGGCGCGGACACTGAGGAAACGGTCGGGCGGTTTGCAAAAACCTCCCCGATACCGGTCAAACACGTTTGGCAGGAAGACCAAGGCTTCCGCGCGGCGCAATCGCGCAACCGCGCACTGGCGGCGGCGCAAGGGCCGTACATCGTGCTCATCGACGGGGACATGGTGCTGCATCCCGAATTTATCGCCGACCACCTGGCCGTGGCACGGGAAGGGCGTTGGGTTCAGGGCAGCCGCGTGCTGCTGACCGAGGCCGCCACCGCCGCGTTGCTCTCATCGCCCCTGCCCGTGCCGTTCAAGCCGCCTTTCTATTCGCAGGGCATCATGAAGAAACACGCCGCCATCCGCTGCCGCAGCCTGATGCTGCTGACGGCTTTGTCCGCAGGCAGCAGCATGAAATCGATTAAAAGCTGCAACATGGGTTTTTTCCTGAAGGATGCGGCAGCCGTAAACGGCTTCGACAACCGCTTTGTCGGCTGGGGCAGGGAAGACAGCGAGTTTGCCGCACGCCTCTATCATTCCGGCCTCGGCCGCACCAACCTGAAATTCGGCGGACTGGCCTATCATCTTTGGCATCGGGAAGAAGAGCGCGCCTCTTTGCCGAAAAACGATTTTCTGCTGCGGCAGACCCTCGACTCCCGAGCCGTGCGCTGTGAAAACGGCATGAAGGAATGCTGCGGCAAGTCCGAATAAAAACCGCCATATCCTTATTCCCGCTTGCGTTGGGATGGCGAAGCGGACTTGTTCGGGCTAAGGTATCGGAATTTAAGTGAATGGGTCATGGTTTGAACGGATAAACAAAAAGGCCGTCTGAAAAGATATTTCAGACGGCCTTTTTGTCTCAAACTGCCTTTCAGACGGCCTAAATGCCTGCGGTAACGATGTATTTCATTTCCAGATATTCGTCCATGCCGTAGCGCGAGCCTTCCCGGCCCATGCCGGACTGCTTCACGCCGCCGAAGGGGGCGGCCGCGTTGGACAGCATGCCCGTGTTCACCGCCACCATGCCGTATTCCAAGGCTTCGGATACGCGGGTGACGCGGCCGATGTCTCGGCTGTACAGATACGATGCCAGGCCGTATTCGGTGTCGTTGGCCAGCCGCACGGCTTCTTCTTCGTTCCCGAAGCGGAACAGCGGGGCGACGGGGCCGAAGATTTCTTCTTCTGCCACTGCCATTTCACGCGTTGCACCGGCGATGACGGCAGGATGGATGAAGAGGCCGTCTGAAAAACCGCCGCATAAGATTTTGCCGCCTTTGGCGCGCGCGTCGTCCAACAGGCGTTCCACATGCGAGACGGCGGCTTCGTCAATCAGCGGGCCGATGTCCGTGCCTTCGTCCATACCGTTGCCGACTTTCAGTTTTTCCACTTCCGCCGTGAGTTTGGCGGCAAACTCGTCATACACGCCGCTTTGGACGTAGAAGCGGTTGGCGCAGACGCAGGTTTGCCCCGCGTTGCGGAATTTGCTGGCCAGCGCGCCCTGTACGGCAGCGTCGATGTCGGCATCGTCGAAAACGATGAACGGCGCGTTGCCGCCCAGTTCCAGCGAGATTTTTTTCACCGTGGCGGCGCATTGGGCCATCAGTTCGCGGCCGACTTCGGTCGAGCCGGTGAAGCTGAACTTGCGTACCCGTTCGTCGCCCGTCAGCACGCCGCCGATGGCGCGGGACGAGCCGGTGATGACGTTGAACGCGCCCGCGGGAATGCCGGCCCGTTGGGCGAGTTCGGCAACCGCCAGCGCGGACAGCGGCGTTTTCGATGCGGGGCGGACGATGAAGGTGCAGCCTGCCGCCAGTGCGGGCGCGGCTTTGCGGGTAATCATGGCGTTGGGGAAGTTCCACGGCGTGATGGCGGCGCACACGCCGACGGGTTGGCGGATGACGCTGATGCGCTGATCGGCACGCGGTGCGGGGATGGTGTCGCCGTAAACGCGCTTGGCTTCTTCGGCAAACCATTCGATATAGGATGCGCCGTAGGCGATTTCGCCGCGCGCTTCGGCCAGCGGCTTGCCTTGTTCGGCGGTCAGGATGCGCGCCAGATCGTCTTGGTGCGCCGTCATCAGGTCGAACCAGCGGCGCAGGATGCGGCTGCGTTCGGCGGCGGGGCGTGCCGCCCAG
>CAMURX010000132.1 GCA_947097615.1 uncultured Neisseria sp.
CCAGCGCCAGCGACCAGTCGCCGAACAGGCCGTGCAGGTATTCGAGGTAGTTCAGCGCCGCGTCGGTGGCGGCGTAGACGTCGTGGCGGCCGTCGTAGAGCGGGGTTTGTTCAAGGCCGTAGTGGCGGCCGGTGGCGGGCATGAACTGCCACAGGCCGGAGGCGCCGACGGTGGATTTGGCTTTGGTGACGAACGCGCTTTCGATGAAGGGCAGCAGGGCGATTTCGGCCGGCATGTTGCGTTTGGCCACTTCCTGGCTGATGTGGTACATGTAGGGGCGGCTGCGTTCGATGGTGCGGTTGAAATAGGCGGCGGAGGAAGCGAATTTGCTTTCGTGGCGGCGCACCAGTTCGGGGTTGACTTCGTTCATGCGGAAGTCGCTGCGCAGATGCGCCCAGACGCTGCGGTGGCCGAAGGTTTTGTCTTGTTTGTGGTCGAGGGCGACGGTGTTGCCGCGCATCAGCGCCATGCCGATTTGGTTTTTGGTGTAGGTTTGGCCGGAGGCGACGGAGGCGAAGGAGATGCCCGTAACGGCAATAACGAGGGTTTTTATTGGTTTCATGTGCTTGGATTTCGGCGGACGCTGGAACAGCGCGGGATACTAACTTGACAGACACGAATGCGTCAAGGCTTGTCAAGCGTAAAAATTTTCAATGTGTTAGACCGTTCGTCGTATTTTTGCGCAATGGTGCGGCGGGCGGGTGTTGCGGGTAGAATACGCGTTTGTCGTTTTTTTCGGACGCCGGTAGGAGGGTGCGTGATGGATTGGACGGATTGGTTTGAACGCGGCGCGGTGGGGCGTTATGCGGCGTGCTGCGAGCGGGATTTTCTCGAACGCATGGCGCGGGAGCGGCCTTTTCGGACGGCCTTGCAGCTGGGGATGCCGCAATGGAAAATCTGCTCTGTGCCGTGTGTCGGCCGTGATGTTGCGGCGGATTTCGCTGCGCTGCCGTTTGCGGCGGAGAGTATGGATCTGCTGCTGGTGCCGCACGGTTTTGAAAACGGGGATTGCGAAGCGTTTGCCCGCGAGGCCTGGCGCGTGCTGGCGGGCGACGGGCGGCTGGTGTTGTGCGGGCTGAATCCGCATTCGCTGTGGCGGCTGCTCTACCGCGCCGAGGGGAAACTGTTTCCCAACAGCGGCCGCACGCTGCCTTTCGGCCGCCTGAAAGCGGTTTTGGAAGAGGCGGGATTTGAGACGGCGGCGACGGAATGGTTGGTTTGCTGGCCGCTGGCGGATGCGCCGTGCCATGCAGAAACGGGGCTGTCGGTTTTGGCGCTGGTTTACGCGGCGGTGTGTGTGAAACACACGGTGGGCGTGCGGCCGTTGGATGTTTGCGTGCCTGCGGGCGGCAGGCCGGTGTTTGCCGTGTGAGCGGCGGTTCAAATACAAAAGGCCGTCTGAAAACGAAGCTTTCAGACGGCCTTTTTGTGTGCGCGGTCAGCCCATCAGGTGGCCGAGTATGCCCGCCGAGGCGACGGCAATCAGCACGGTCGGCAGCATCGGCAGGCGGCTGGCGGCGAGGACGGTGACGGCAACGGCGATCAGCTCGTGCGGTTTGTCGGCGGCGAAGTAGGGGGCGATCACGGCGATCAACACGCAGCCGGGCGCGGCGTCCATCACTTTGGCGGCGCGTTTGCCCAGCGTGCGGTTGCGCAGGGCGAAAAAGCCGATCAGGCGCGTGCTGTATGTCGCCATCAGCATACCGAGGATGACGAGAACGGAGTCGAGGGAAATCATGCGTCCTCCCCTTGGAAATAGGCCGTCAGTAAGCCGGCGGCCGCACCGGCGGGAACGTACCACGCACCTTGGGTGGTGCGGTAGACCACGGCGGCGGCAATCAGGCTGGCAAACCAGGGCAGGGCAGGACGCCAGCCTTTCCACATGCCGCGCAGCAATACGAGGAACACGGCGGGAAAGGCCATGCCGAAGCCCCAGGCGGTAACGTCACCCAGCACCGGGCCGACGGCGGCGCCGATAGCGGAGGTGATCACCCATACGACATACAGCGTCAGGCTCACGCCCATATAGTATTGCAGGCTGAACAGCGGCAGCCCGGCGTCTTTGCGCTTGCGGATGTCGGCCATCGCCATCGCCCAGCTCTCGTCGGTCATCAGAAACAGGGCAGGCAGCACTTTTTTCATTGGCAGGTGGCGGATATAGGGGGCGAGCGCCGCGCCCATCAGGATGTGGCGGGTGTTGATCATAAAGGTGACGCCGACAATCAGCAGGATGGGCAGCGGTTTCTGCCACAGGCCGACGGTGGCAAATTCCGAGCCGCCGGCAAAGTTCAGGCCGGTCATCAGCGGCATTTCGATAACGCTCATGCCTTTTTGCCCGCCTTGTATGCCGAGAATCAGGGCGAAGGGCAGCATGCCGATGATGATGGGCAGGCAGTCGCGGATGCCGCGCCGGAATTCCTGCGCGGGGGAGAGGAGGGTGGGTGTCTGCACAAATCTGTAATCTGTATGTTTGTTTGGGCGTGGGGGATGATGGTGCGGCGTCAGGCCGTCTGAATTTAGGCCGTCTGAAAAAGGCAGGTGCGTTTCAGACGGTCTGAAAGCCTGTTCGGAATGTGCGGTGCTTTATTCCCCGCCAAGCTGCGTGCGGAAAAAGAAAAAATCGTTGGGGCTGACGATGTCGGCGGCGTGGCCGTCCGAGAGGGCGTTCAGGCGGGCATAGGCCGTCTGAAAACACTCGCGCTCGAACTCGTGCAGGTCGGCCGCGGCAGCGCGGTAGGCGGCTTCGGGCAGCGCGGCGGGGGTTTTTAGCGCTTCGGCGAGGTGGCGGTAGAGCGGGTTGTTTTCGAGCTCTTCGCGGTAGAAATCCTGAAAGGCCGTGTAGTCGGCGGCGTGGTTGTAAACGGGCATGGCGTTTGCGTTAGGAAACGGGGAGAAAGCGTGAGATTACGTTAAAACGCGGCGCGTGGCTACTCCCTTTCTGTTTTCACTGTGTCGAAGCCATGTTTTCAGACGGCTTCTGCCCTTTCAGACGGCCTCCAATATCCGTTTGGCCGCCTCCGCGCCCCAATAGGCCGCTTCTTCGAATACCGAATAGCCGCTCATGTCGCTGTGGGCGAAGAGGAGGGGCGGGCGGCTGCGGGGGACGGAGTTGCCGAGATAGCCCGGGCGGGGAACGGCCATGCCGTGGCCGCGCACGGTAAGGGAAACGCGCTCCACATGGCGCCAGAAGCCGCTGCCGTATACGGCGGCGAGGTCGGCGGCGGCCAAAGCCAGCAATTCGTCGGCGTCGGCGTCGAGCAGGCGGCGGCGGACGTTGCGCGGCGTGTCATGGTTGGGTGCGGTGTAGGACGTGAACACCGTGCGCGGCGGCTTGGCGGTGCGGATCAGCTGGTTGCCCGCGGCAACGTAGCCCAAATGCGGGCTGCCGTATACCACGTTGTCCCATGCCAAACCGCTGCCGCCGCGCTCTTGCGGGAAACGGTTGAGGACGAAATTGCCCACCAGCCACGGCGCGCTTTCAGACGGCCTCAGGCCGTAGCGCGGCGCGTCTGCCACGATGTGCGCCGCCACCGACAGCGGCATGGCGCAGACAACGCGACGCGCCCGGACAAGGAGGGTTTCGCCGCTTCGGTTGTGGTGCAGCCATACGGAAACGCCGCCCTGCCGCTCTTCGATGCGCACGGCCGACGCGTCCCACGAAGCGGGCGTGTCGAAACGCCATTCGTTTTCCTGCGGCGGCGCGGCGAGCGGACGCAGCCCGCAATGGCGGCGCAGGGCTTCGGAAACGTGCGCCAAACCGTCGGGCCAGGTCAGCACGGTGTCGGCGTGTTCCCCGCGCGCGCAAAAATAGTGCAGCCCGGCGAAGGCCGACACGTCGGCGATGCCGCGGCCGTAGTCGTCGCGGCAGCAGTAGTCGAGATACCAGAGCAGGGAGAGGGAGCGGTAGCCCTCGCGTGCGAGCCACTGCGCGAAGGTAAAACAGTCGAGCCGACGCCATTCTTCGTCTTGCGAGGACAGGGCGATAGGAATGGCGAAAATCTTGCGCCCGTCGCGGCCGCGCGCGCTTTTCAGACGGCCTGTGAGGGCGAAGAAGCGGCGGCTGTCGGTATCTTGCTGCGGCAGTAGGTGTTCCAGCCATTTGCCTTGGTAAAACAGCCGCTCTTGCGGCGCGTAGACCAAATCCGTTTCGTTGAACGCGCCGTTTTGCATGATGCCGAGATCGTCGAGTATCAGGCGGACATACGCGCTTTCGGGCGGGGGCAGGGCGAGATAGTGCGCCCCTGTCGGTGCGGCCAGCTCCGCGTCGTAAAAGCCCGCGTTGTTGCCGTTGCGCTCCAAGCCTTCGGCCAGCAGGATGTCGCGGTGTCCGTGGCGCACGAGATACCACAGCGCCGAGAGCGCCGCTGCGCCGCTGCCGAGGATAAGGGTGTTGCAGCGCACGGCGCGCGCCGCGTGCAGGGAAAAGCCCCCTTCGCGCAGGATGTGGCCGAAGGGCAGGCCGGGGCGGTGTACGCTGACCGGTGGCACGGGGTTGAGATGCCGCCAAATTTGCCATGAGGCGGCGGATGCGGCGGCAAGGGTGGCGGCGGAAGCGAGGAATCGGCGGCGGGAGAAGGGCATGGTTTTAGGCGGACGGGGCTTGCGCGGTTGGCGCGTTGGCGGGAAGACGTTGGGAAAACGGTTTCAGACGGCCTGAATGCTTAGGCGGCACCAAGTAGGCCGTCTGAAAAAGGACGGTGGGGTTTTTATGTATGTGCTGACGGCAAGGCGAGGCCGCAGGCGGCGAGAAACTGCGCGAAATACGCCGACAAAGCGGCCGAATCGGCATTTTCGCGCTGGTCCGACATGATCTGCCGCTCCGTTGCGGCGTCGATGATGTCGATGGCGGACGAGGCGTCGGCAAAAACGGTGAACCTGCCCGCCAGCGTTTCGGAAATATAGGTCAGGCTGAGGGTTTCTAGGGGCTGTTGACATTCAGCTTGCGAAGCGGTTTTTTGAGGAAAAATTCGCG
>CAMURX010000133.1 GCA_947097615.1 uncultured Neisseria sp.
CCGCCAGCGCCAGCCATTCGGCGCGCCTGCGGCTGTCGCTCTGCCGCGCCTGCTGCCGTTTGATGCGGGCGGCCTGCACTTTCAGCCGCGCCAGTTTGATTTCCAGTTCCAGCAGTTCGCGCGCCTGCCGCCGCTGTTCCCGTTCATTCATGATGCTGCTCCTTGGCCGCCGTTTCGCCGCGCAGGCAGGCGATGTCGTCGCGGACGGCCGCCACGGCGGCGGACAAGTCGGCACGCTGTTTGCGCCACGCCGCGCCGATGCGGCGGAAAAACAGAAACGCCGCCAGCAGGCAGAATGCCGTTATGCCGAAAAACACGCCCACTGCCCAAGCGTCGCCGAGCAGGCGGTTGAGGCCGAACAGGGCGGCCAGCATGGCGGCAAACAGCATCACCGCCGCCAACAGCAGCGACAGCATGATGGAAAAGGTGCTTTCCGCCTGCTCCGACAAATCCAGCGCCAGCATTTGCAGGCGCAAGAGCAGCAAATCCGTTCCTTTGTCGAACAGGTTTTTGGCATGGTCGATTTCTTGTCTGATACCCATCGTTGCTCCGAGTGTCGGAAATTGTAAAGAGAGGCCGTCTGAAAGGGTTTCAGACGGCCTCTGTCTGCCTGCGCTTAACGGCGGTTGAGCAGCACGCCGACCACCAGACCTGCCAATGCGGCGAAGCCCATGGCGTAATACGGTTTTTCGTGCACGGCTTCGTCGGCCTGTTTGGCGCGGCGTTTGATTTGCGCGCCCGCTTCGTCTTCAAACTGGCGGAATTTCTCTTTGGCGTAGGCCGAGCGGCGTTTGAAGGTTTCGGAGGCTTCTTCTTCAAAGTGACGCAGTTTCTTTTTCGCGGCTTCGAGTTTGCCGCCCAAGCGGCTTTTCAACTCTTCGATTTCTTCCGTACCCTGCTCCACGCCTTGGCTGTACAGCGCTTCCACATCGTCCATCACGGCGCGGATTTCTTCCAGCATGGCTGCTTTGCGTGCTTCAAATTCGTCACGGTCGTATTTGCTCATCGGTTTGCTCCTCTTCGGTTCGGGTTGGAAAGGCCGCCAGTATAGGACGGCGGCGGACAAAGGGCAATTAAATCAATTAAATGTTTACGGTATTGCGTAAATATTTGTATGAAAAAGCAAAGAGGCCGTCTGAACAAGCTTTCAGACGGCCTCTCCTAATCTTTAACAAGAAAGCAAATCAAGGCATCAGCATACCGCCGTTGACGTGCAGCGTTTGGCCGGTGATGTATTTGGCCTGATCGGACGCGAGAAACAGCACTGCATCGGCGATGTCCTGCGCGTCGCCGAATCTGCCCAGCGAGGTTTGCGCTTCAAACATCTTGCGCGTCTCTTCCGGCAGGGCGCGGGTCATGTCGGTATCGATAAAGCCGGGTGCGACACAGTTGACCGTGATGCCGCGGCTACCCACTTCGCGGGCGAGTGATTTGGAAAAACCGATCAAGCCCGCTTTGGCGGCGGCGTAGTTGGCCTGCCCCGCGTTGCCCATTGCGCCCACCACCGAAGTGATGCTGATGATGCGGCCGCCGCGCTGCTTCATCATGCCGCGCAACACGGCTTTGCTGGCGCGGAACACGGATTTGAGGTTGACCTGCATGATGTCGTCCCACTCTTCTTCTTTCATACGCATCAACAGGTTGTCGCGCGTGATGCCCGCGTTATTGACCAAAATGTCCAGTTTGCCGAACTCTTTTTCGATTTCGCCAATCAGGTTTTCAATGGTGTCGGGCGCGGCGGAATCCAAAACGCGGCCTGCGCCGCCCCATTGCGCCAAACGATTGCCGATGGCGGCCGCGCCGCTTTCGCTCGTGGCCGTGCCGACAACTTTCGCGCCTGCGGCAGCCAGTGTGTCGGCGATTGCCGCGCCGATGCCGCGCGAGGCGCCGGTAACGAGGGCGACTTTGCCGGAAAGGTCTTGCGTGCTCATGATTCTGTGTCCTTTGTATAGAATGGTTTGGAAAAACAGGCGGCCTTATATCACAAGGCCGTCTGAAAGCGAAGCGGCAACGAATTTAAAACCCCAATCCGCCCGCCGCCTTTTTTCAGACGGCCTCCCGCGCCACAGGGAAACGGCCGCCAACAAACCCTACGCATGGGCGGCAATACCCGCTACAATACGCGCCGCTGTGTATTTTCAAGGCGTTTGCGCGGCAAACGCCTTTTACGAAAGGATACGGAAATGAGCCGCCCCCCCATCAAAACTCTGTCTGCCGCCCTGGTTTCCACTCTGTTGCTCGGTGGCTGCGCCGCAGCCGTTATCGGCGGCGCGGCGGCGGGCACATCATCGGTTATCGACCGCCGCACCACCGGCGCGCAGGCCGACGACCAAATCATCGAGTTGCGCGTCAAAAACACCGCCGCCGCCTACCTGCGGCAAAACAACCAAACCGACGGCTTCACGCCCAACCTGAGCGTGGTCAGCTACAACCGCCACATCCTGCTCCTGGGCAAAGTGGCCACCGAAGCCGAACGCCGCTTCGTCGAACAGGTGGCGCGTTCCGAGCAGTCGGCGCAGGCGGTATACAACTACATCGAAGTTAACCCGCAGGCGCGCTCCTTCGGCAATATTTCCGCCGACACATGGAGCACGACAAAGGTGAAAACCATGATGCTGGGCGTGAACGGCGTCTACCCCGGCCGCGTCAAAATCGTCACCTACGACAGCGTCACCTACGCAATGGGCATCCTCACGCCCGAAGAACAGGCCGCCGTCACCCAGCGCGTCAGCACCACTGCAGGCGTGCAGAAAGTCGTCACCCTCTACCAAAACTACACGCCGCAAAAATAAACAAACCGATTAGAAGAATACGCAAATGAACGAAGAAAACCCCTTACCCGGCACGCCGCAGCAGAAAAAGAAAAAAGGCTTCCTGAGCGCAGGAAAAATCCTGTGGGCATTTGTGTTCGTGCTGGCCGTTGCCGTTGCCGCCCTGCTCATCAACGTCTGGATCGAACTGCAACGCCCGCCGCAGCAGCCGCAGCCCGCCGCGCCACAGCCGGAAAAAGTGGAAGTATGGTCGCCCAACGGCGCATCCGCCGTCCCGCCCGCCGCAGGCAACCCGCTGCCGCAGCAGCAGCCCGCGCAAACCGAAGCCTCCGCCGCCGAAGCCGACGTCCCGCAGACAGACGCCGCCGCAGCCAAACCGGCCAAGCCCAAAGCCAAGGCCAAAGAAGAGGCGGCAAAAGAAGAAAAACCGGTGCAGGAAACCGTTCTCGAACCGGTCAACAAAACGAAAAACAGCGGCGAAACCGTTTTGGAACCCATCAACAAACCCAAGCCCGAAAAGCCCAAAACGGAAAAACCCGTGCCCAAGCGCCAACCCTCTTCCGACATGGACAACCTGTTTTAAACACCACGGCGCAGGCCGTCTGAAAGTAAAGTTTCAACGAAGCTAAAACCTTTCAGACGGCCTGAACGCCGAAAACCGAGCATTTCAAGCATTCAAAGGAAGCACCGTGAAACCCAGTTGCAAACACCTCGCCCTTGCCGCCGCCGTCGCGCTGGCACTGGCTGCCTGCGGCAAAAAAGAAGACAAAGCCGCCGACACCCCCGCCCGTCAGGAACAGACTTTCGCCAAACCCGTCGAAGCGCAAACCGAACAGGGCAAAGTCGCCATGCTGCTACCCGACTTTACCCGTCTGATGGAACAGGAAGGCTCGACCGTCGTCAACATCCAGGCCGCCAAACAAAGCGAAAGCGACAGCCAAACCAGCGACAGTCCCTTCCCCGAAGACGACCCGTTCTACAACTTCTTCAAACGCCTCGTCCCCAACGCCCCGCAGCTGCAAGACCCCGACGACGACAAAGACCAAAATTTCGGCTCAGGCTTCATCATCAGCGCCGACGGCTACATCCTCACCAACGCCCACGTCGTCGGCGGCATGGACAACATCAAAGTCACCCTCAACGACAAACGCGAATTTCCCGCCAAACTCATAGGCTCCGACCAACAGTCCGACGTCGCCCTGCTCAAAATCGAAGCCGCCGACCTGCCCGCCGTCAAAATCGGCGACGCCAAAGCCCTGCGCACCGGCGAATGGGTGGCTGCCATCGGCGCGCCCTTCGGCTTTGAAAACAGCATTACCGCCGGCATCGTTTCCGCCAAAGGCCGCAGCCTGCCCGACGAAAGCTACACCCCCTTCATCCAAACCGACGTCGCCATCAATCCCGGTAACTCCGGCGGCCCCCTCTTCAACCTCAACGGCCAGGTCGTCGGCATCAACTCGCAGATTTACAGCCGCAGCGGCGGCTTCATGGGCATCTCCTTCGCCATCCCCATCGACGTCGCCATGAACGTCGCCGAACAGCTCAAAACCACCGGCAAAGTCCAGCGCGGACGACTCGGCGTCATCATCCAAAAAGTGGACTACAACCTCGCCAAATCCTTCGGCCTGGCCAAACCCGCCGGCGCCCTCATCGCTCAAGTCCTGCCCGACGGCCCGGCCGCCGCCGCCGGCCTCAAACAGGGTGATGTCGTCCTCTCCGTCAACGGCGAAGACGTCCTTTCCTCCAACGACCTGCCCGTCATGGTCGGCTCCATCGCCCCCGGCAAAGAAATCACCCTCACCATCTGGCGCAACGGCCAAACCGTCGAACAAAAAATCCTGCTCGACAACGCCGACAAAAACAGCAGCCGCAGCAGCGGCCGCAGCGCGGCAGACGGCAGCGACAGCCTGCAAAGCCAGAGCTTCACCGTCGAAAACATCGGCCTCACCCTGTCCGAACAAGCCTCCGCCGACGGCAAACGCCTGCAAGTGCTGCGTGCCGAAGGCGCGGCGGCGCGCGCCGGACTGCGGCGCGGCGACTACATCCTCGCCGTCGGCCAAACCCAAGTCACCGAAGAAGACGCCCTGCGCAAAGCCATCGCCGCAGCCGGGAACAACATCCCCCTGCTGGTACAGCCAAGCCCCAGAACAAGCTGTGCTTGCCTGGCAC
>CAMURX010000134.1 GCA_947097615.1 uncultured Neisseria sp.
CGAGGGTTACGGTGTGCTGGCCGTATTGGAAGGTTTTGACGTGTTTGTTAAACATAAGGATTCCTTTCGTTGGAACATCCGCCAGTCTAAAACGCTAACGGTGCCTGCCGGTGCAACAGGCACGGTTAGGGTTTCAGGCTGTGCGGAAGGTTGGAAAAGGCCGTCTGAAAATGTGGCGGCCATGCTTGCGGCCGTCTGAAAACGCTGTGGAAAAACCGCGTTTGCGTCGGGCGGAAAACCGACGGATTATGCCACAAAAAGGCCGTCTGAAAACGGATTTTCAGACGGCCTTTTTGTGGCTGCCGGTGACTGCCGACATTCGGCTTGCGAAGCGGATTTTTACCGAAAACACCGCCGCAAGGCCGAATGTAAACAGCTCTTATGCAGCGGGCGGCTGCTCGTCTTTCGTTTTGCCGTTTTTTTTCGGCAGAACGAAGCGCATGCGCAGGCCGTTGGGGCTGATGTTTTCGGCGCTGATGCTGCCGCAGTGCTGCTCGATGATATGTTTTGCCAAGGCCAAACCCAAGCCCGTGCCGGGTTTGCTGCCGCTGCTGTCGGCGCGGTAGAAGGCGGTGAAGATGTGCGGCAGCTGGTTTTCCGCGACGCCCGGCCCGTTGTCAGTGATGTCGATCAGCCAGTTTTTCGCGTCCTGCCGCATTTCGACGCGGATGCTGCTGCCTTCGGGGCTGTAGTTCATGGCATTGCGGATGACGTTGTCGAAGGCGCGGTAGAGATAGCTTTCGTTGGCGCAGATTTCGGCGTTGTCGGGCATTTTTTCCAGCGTCAGCTCGACGGTTTGGCCGTTTTTTTCGGCGACGGCCTGGCTGTCGTCCACCAGATTGCGCATGAAAGGAATCAGTTTGAGCGGCTCTTTTTCCAATTTGACGTTGGCGGTTTCGAGGCGGGAGAGGGTCAGCAACTCGCCTACCAAAGCGTCCATGCGCACGAGCTCGGTTTCCAGCCGCTGCAAATACTGCTCCTGCTTCTGCGGCTGCGACTGGATCAGGCCGACGATGGCCTGCATCCGCGCCAGCGGCGAGCGCATTTCGTGGGAAACGTGGTGCAGGAGGTGGCGTTCTTTGGCAACCAGCTGTTGCAGCTTCTGCGCCATTTTGTCGAACTGCACCGCCAGCTGCGACAGTTCGTCATCGCGGTTGTCCATCTGCTGCGAGATGCGCGTTTCAAAGTTGCCGTCGGCCAGGCGGTTCATACCGCGGCCGAGAATGCGGATGGGGCGGGTGATGTTGTTGGCGAGAATGTAGGCAAGTGCAAGGCCGACGAGAAAGATAAAGCCCAAGATGATGATTTCGTGCCAGGTCTGTTCCAGCGGCAGGCCGGGGATAAACAGCGGACTGGGGCGGCGCTGCACTTCGATGCTGTCCCAGTTGCGGATGAAAAACAGGTATTCCTCGCCCCAGCGCCCGTATTCGAGGTGCACGCTTTTGCTTTCGGGATTGGCGATTGCGAAGGAGCGGGCTTTTTCGATTCTTTTGGGGTCGACTTTACGGCCGATCAGATCGGTCTGATCGTCACCGCTGATGATGAGGACTTTTTCCGGCCCCTGCCCTTCGTGCCACCCCTGAAGCATTTCGCGCGCGCCGTTTTCGCCGCGCGCGCGAAAGGCGTTAACGGCATTGGACAACAGAATCTCGTCAATCACCCGCTGCTGGTTGAAATGGTTTTCGGCCTGCGTCTGCTGCACGAGCCAGAAAGAAAAACTCGCCACGAATATGGCGCAGATAATCACTGCGCAAAACGTGGCGAAAATGCGTTGGAAAAGCTTCATGCTGAGCTTCGGCTTCCGATAATCAGTTTTTGACGAACAAGTAACCCAAACCACGCACGGTTTGAATCAGCGAGGCATCGCCCAGTTTGTGGCGGATGCTGGAAATGTGGACATCGATGCTGCGGTCGAATTTGGCCAGCTTGCGGTCGAGCGCTTCGATGGAAAGGGTTTCCTTGCTGACCACCTGTCCCGCATGGCGCATCAGCACTTCGAGCAGGTTGAACTCGGTGCTGGTCAGTTCCAGCGGCGCATCACCAACGGTTGCCTGGCGTTTCGAGGGATGCAGGGTCACATTGCTGACCGATAGGCTGTTTGACGCGCTGCCCTGGTCGTGCGGGTTCTGCGCGCGGCGCAAAATTGCGTTGATGCGCGCCAAGAGTTCGCGCGGCGTGCTCGGTTTGGGCACATAGTCGTCGGCACCCATTTCCAAACCGATGATGCGGTCGATGTCGTCGCCTTTGGCCGTGAGCATGATGATGGGGATGCTGCTTTGCGCGCGCACGGTTTTCAACACGTCTAAACCGTTCATCTTCGGCATCATGGAGTCCAACACCACCACGTCGTACTGGCCGGAGAGAATTTCATGAACACCGGCTTCGCCGTCCGGCACGCTGCGCACTTCCAAACCTTCGGCGGTGAGATATTCGGTCAGCAGCTCGGTCAGTACGGCATCGTCATCAACTAATAATACGCGACTCATGTGTCAAATCCTCTGTGTTTGTCGGTTGGGGAAAATCTTTACAATTCTATCTTAACACGCGCTTTGCGATTCTTGATAGCGTCCCTCCCCCGCCGTTTGCGCTTTTTTGCAATAATGCAGCCGTCTTAACAATCCGCGCAGTTCACGCTTTCCGCTGCCGTGTATTTCAGACGGCCTCTGCGTCCCGTGCGCGAAAAAGCTATAATTCGCCCCTTTTTCTGCCACGGAATCCGCCATGCACAGCCCCGCCTACCTCAGCCAGCTGAACGACAAAACCGCTTTCCTGCGCCGCCTGTTCGCAGGCGTGCCCATGCCCGAATGGCGCGTTTACCCCTCGCCCGAGCGCCATTACCGCATGCGTGCCGAATTCCGCATCTGGCACGATGGCGAAAACATCAGCTACGCCATGTTCGAACACGGCAAAAAGGCAGGCGGCGCGTCGGTTATCCGCATTACCGAATTTCCCGCAGCGGCCATAAGCATCAACCGGCTGATGCCCGAGCTGCTTGCCGCCGTTTCTGCCGATCCCGTGCTGAAAAACCGCCTCTACCAGTGCGAATTCCTGTCTACCCTCAGCGGCGACATGCTAGTTACCCTCATTTACCACAGAAAACTCGACGAAACCTGGCAAACCGCCGCCGAAGCACTGCAAAACCGCCTCGGCATCGCCCTGATCGGCCGCAGTAAAGGGCAAAAAAACGTGCTCTCGCGCGACTTCGTCACCGAATCGCTCGATGTCGGCGGACAAACCTACCGCTACCGCCAGCCCGAGGGCGCGTTCAGCCAGCCCAATGCCGCCGTCTGCCGCGACATGCTCGAATGGGCGTGCGCTGCCGCCGACGGCCTGGGTGGCGACCTGCTCGAACTCTACTGTGGCAACGGCAACTTCACCCTGCCGCTCGCCCGCCGATTCGGCCGCGTCCTCGCCACCGAAGTCTCAAAAACCTCCGTGCAGGCCGCGCAATGGAATATCTCGGCCAACGGAGCGGACAACATCCGCATCGCCCGCCTGTCGGCAGAAGAATTTACCGAAGCCTACACAGGCGCACGCGAATTCCGCCGCCTTAACGAACAAAACATCACCCTCGCCGACTACTGCTTCTCCACCGTCTTCGTCGACCCGCCGCGCGCCGGCATCGACGACGCCACACTGGCGCTGCTGAAAGGCTTCGATAACATCATCTATATCTCCTGCAACCCCGAAACCCTGCGCGCCAACCTCCACACCCTGATAAAAACGCACGACGTGGCCGCCGCCGCCATGTTCGACCAGTTCCCCTTCACGCACCATATCGAAAGCGGACTGCTGTTGAAAAAGCGTTGAGGCCGTCTGAAAAGCGTTGAAGCCGTCTGAAGCCCGGCAATCCGGTTTCAGACGGCCTTTGCACGCCCCGTCCGCTTCGGCGGATACCACCATGCCGACATACACACAAACATTGACGCCCCCGGCGGGATGAAGGCCGTTCGCGCGCTGCGTCGGATTAACCTTTGAAAAGATACGGCAGGAACTGTTAAAATGACGCTGTTTTATCACACACGGGAAAGCATCATGATCAAAGCAGTTCTCTTTGATTTGGACGGCACGCTTGCCGACACCGCCCCCGATTTGGGCGGCGCGCTCAACACTCTGCTGGCCAAACGCGGCCTGCCGCCGAAGGATATGGCCGATATCCGCGCGGTAGCCAGCCACGGCGCGGCAGGACTGTTGGCGCTGGGCGCGGGCATCTCGCGCGGCGACGAAGGTTTCGACGAATGGCGTGCGGCCTATCTGGCGGAATACGAAGCCTGTTTCGACCGCGACACGGTTCTGTTCCCGCAAATCAGCGAACTGCTGGCCGCTTTGGCACGCAAGGGCATCGTCTGGGGCATCGTCACCAACAAGCCTGCCGCCTTCACCGACCGCCTTGTTTCCAAGCTCGGTTTTGCCGCTCCGCCTGCGGTGGTGGTGAGCGGCGACACCTGCGCCGAGGCCAAGCCGAGCGTAGTGCCCATGCTTTATGCCTGCGAACAGCTCGGCGTTGCACCGCAAGAGTGCCTTTATGTCGGTGATGCGCAGCGCGATATGCAGGCCGGGCGCGATGCGGGCATGAAAACCGTGCTGGCGCTGTGGGGCTATATCGCCGCAGGCGACCGCACAGAGGAGTGGCCTGCGGATTTCGCCATGTCGTGCCCTTCGGACATCGAAGCGCTGCTGGGCTAGCCGCTTTCAAAGTCGGTTAGTATTTTTTGAAACCCAACCGGCTTTTTAACGGATAAAAAGGCCGTCTGAAAATGTTTTTCAGACGGCCTGAATTTTTTGCTGTACAGGCTTTGCGAGGCTGCGCATGAAAATGCAGTGAGACAAACTAGGGCGTGTTGACATTCAACTTTTGCAGCGGATTTTGCGGCATAAAATGGCAGAT
>CAMURX010000135.1 GCA_947097615.1 uncultured Neisseria sp.
TGATTATCTCCGGCATCCCGTTCTCCGAAGCCGCCCTCAACGAAACCCGCAGCGGCGGCACGCCCTACGGCGCAAGCCATGTCGCCGGACACGACGGCAACCCTGCCCTGACCGCCGAAGAAGAAACGCTGGCCTTCGCGCAAGGCCAACGGCTGGCCCGGCTGGCACTGCAACTCAACCGCCCGTAACCCCGCCCTCAACAAACAGACCGTCTGAAAAACCGTCCGCAAGGTTTTCAGACGGCCTTTCGCATCCTGTCGCAGAGGCCGTCTGAAAGCACGGCTGAAAAACAACCGGTGCGCTTCCTTCCGTTTTTCTGATGGCCTCCATCAAAATTTCGGATTACACCCGTTTACACAAACTTACTATACTTCCTGCCAACGGCCGTCTGAAAGCCGTTCAAACAAAATATATATGACTACGACGGAGAAACTCCATGAGCAACACAAACGAAAAAAGTTATGCGGAACTGCACCGTCCCGCCTCGTCGTTCGACAACCGCGACGCCTACCTCGAACACGAACTGGAAATCCTGAATCCCAAACGCTGGAAAATCAACCTCCCCCTGCGCGACTACCGCTTCGAATGGGAAGACCTTATCCCCGCGATGGCCGGCACCATAGGCAAAGTCGTGATGGTGGGCGCGGTGGCGGCGGCCTTTGCCGTCCCCTTGGGCCTGCCCGACGGCTTCGTCCTTGAAAACGTGCGCTACGAACTGCTGATTGCCTCGTTCTTCATCCTGCTGCTGTCCGGCTTCTTCCTGCCCACGGCCAACCTGCCCGGCACGCACGGCCCGCTCATCCCGCTTATCCCCATCGTGGTGGCCGCCGGCGGCCACCCGCTAGCCTTCGGCATCTTGATTGCCATATTCGGCTTCATACTCGGCATATCAAAAGGCGGCAGCCTGATGGCCAAACTGACGGGCAACGGCGTCTGCGGCGGCCTGCTGCTCTACCTCGGCTTCATCGGCACCACCGGACAGGTGAAACAGCTCTTCGAATGGGCGGGCAGTTTCAACATGTCGCATATCGCCTTTATCATCATCCTCGGCACCATCATCCTCTACGCCCTGCTGGAACACTGGCAGAAACGCTGGCTGGCCGTACCTTTGGGCTGCCTGCTGGCAGGCGTAACCGCCTACATCCTCGGCGCACCCTTCGCCTTCAAAACCGCCCCCGGCCTGCCGCCGCTCTCCCCGAACTACTGGTGGGGCGAAAACACCGGCTGGATGCTCGGCTGGCCGACCCTCGACAGCTTCCTGGTCGTCTTCCCCTTCGCCGTACTGGCCGTAGCCATGTGGTCGCCCGACTTCCTCGGTCATCAGGTTTTCCAAAAACTGAGCTACCCCGAAAAAGCCGAACGCGCACACATGAACATCGACGATACCATGGTCAGCTGTGCCGCACGCCAGGCCGCAGGCTCACTCTTGGGCGGTGCGAACTTCACCTCATCATGGGGCACCTACATCATCCCCGCCTCCGTTGCCAAACGCCCGATTCCCGCAGGCGCGATCCTGACCGCCGTCTTCTGCATTATCGCCAGCATCTGGGGCTATCCGATGGACTTGGCGATATGGAAACCCGTATTGAGCGTGGCACTGATTGTCGGCGTATACGTCCCGCTGCTTGAAGCAGGCATGGAAATGACGCGCAAAGGCAAAACCACCCAATCTGCCGCCATCGTCGTTTTCTCGTCCGCACTGGTCAATCCCGTTTTCGGCTGGTCGCTGACCATGCTGCTCGACAACCTCGGCCTCATCGGCTGTAAAGCGCGCAGTGCGGAGTTGGGCTTTGTCGGACGCGTCGTCGTCCCAACCGTCGGCTTCGTCATCCTCTGCCTGGCCATGGGCGCGGTCGGTATGTTCCCGGGCATCCCCGCCTTCCTGCCTCATTTCCAAAAAATGTAGCAGCAGGCCAAAAATGAAAAAGGCCGTCTGAAAAGCATATTATCGGCTTTTCAGACGGTCTCCCTTATCTTTACCCGATTCCAACCGGTTGCTTCAAACAACCCGTCCCGCCGCGAAAAATCCTGCGGCAGGCACAACAAGCCGGCACAATGCCGCTGTGGCGCAAAACGCAACGCCCCTGCCCGACGGCAAACCGCCTGATGCCCGCCAACCGCTTCCTTTGCTATAATCCCGCCACTTTTCACCCGCCCGACAGGCCGCCTGAAACCATGACCGCCGATTTCCGCCTCCGCTTTTCCATCCAAAGCTGGCACGCCGCCTCCACCCGCCTGCACACGGGCGAAGACTGGGCCGCGTGGGCATCCGGCCGCTTAAACGCCGCCGATTTGCCCGACACGCCGCCGAAGGTGGATTTTCTGCCCGCCATGCAGCGGCGGCGGCTCGGCCTCTCGGCGCGGCTGCTGTTTGCGGCAGCACATCCGCTCTTGGCGGAAAGCGAACCCTGCCCGCTGGTGCTCGCTTCGCACGACGGCGAAATCAACCGCAGCTTCGGCTTGTGGACCACGCTGTTGCGCGACAACGAAGTTTCCCCCACTTCCTTCGGCCTGTCGGTACACAACGCCCTGGCCGGGCAGTGGTCGATGCTGCGCGGCGACATGAGCGAATACACCGCGCTTTCGGTGCGGCAGAGCGGTTTGGAAAGCGCCGTGCTCGAGGCCGCCGGCCTGCTGGCCGATGGGGCGGAACGCGTGCTGGTACTGGTGGCGGACGAACCCTTGCAGCTGCAATACCCCGTCGCACCGGCAGAACGCGCACCCTTCGCCCATGCGCTCGCCCTGCTGCTTACCGCCGGAGAAGAATGGGAACTTTCCCCCGCCGCGCACGATGCCGGCGGCACGGCAAACTGCGGCTATTGGGGCGCGCTCGAATGGCTGCGGCAACGGCATTCAGACGGCCGCAAATGGATAAACCGTTATGCAGACAAGGCTTGGCAATGGCAGCGGCTTATCCCTTGAGCGCCCGCTTAAACCGCCTGTGGCGATTGCTGGCTACCGGGCTGGGCTTCGTGTTTTTCGGCGTGTTCGGCGTGCTGCTGCAAATCGTGCTGCTGCCCTGGCTGATGCGCCGCTCGCCCACGTTGGCGCAGCAAAAGCAGGCGCGGCGCGTGGTTACGCGCACTTGGCTGTGGTTTAGCTATTATTTGATGCGCTCCGGCATTTTGCGCGCGGAATTTGAAGGCTTCGAGCGGCTAGGCCGCCCCGGCCAGCTGATTTTGGCCAACCATCCTTCGCTGCTGGATGTGGTATTCCTGCTCGGCCGCGTGCCCGAAGCCAACTGCATCGTGAAAGCCGATTTGCAGCGCAATCCGGCCATGGCCGGGCAAATCCGCGCCTGCGGCTACCTGCCCAATCAGGAAGATTTGGATTTTATCGACGCAGTGCACGAAGTTTTACAGCAGCAATGCCTGTTGGTATTCCCCGAAGGCACGCGCACCGGCTGGGACGGCGTGGTGAAATTTCATCGCGGCGCAGTATCCATCGGCCTCAGAAGCGCACAGGTCATCACCCCCGTGGTGATCAAAATGCAGCCGCCGAACTTCAAAAAAGGCCAGCCTTGGTACAAAATCCCGCTGCAAAAACCGGCCTACCGCTTTATTGTGGGCGACGACATCAACCCGCAGGACTGGTTAAACAAGCACCCCCTGCCCATTGCCGCCCGCCGCCTCAACGACCACCTGCAACAATACTTCAATGAAAGAAGCCAAGAAAATGACTGATTTAAAACAAGAAATCAAACAACTAATTATCGACAGCCTCGGCTTGGAAGACCTCACGCCCGCCGACATCGGCGACGAAGAAGCCCTGTTCGGCGACAGCGGCCTCGGCCTCGATTCCGTAGACGCGCTCGAACTCGGCCTGGCCGTGCAAAAACACTTCGGCTTCCAGCTCGACGGCGAAAGCCAGGAACTGCGCGACAGCTTCGCCAATGTGTCCACACTGGCCGCCTTCGTGCAGAAACAACGCAGCTAAACCAAGCACTTCTTTTCCCTCAGGTATTGTCTTGCAAGGAAAAAGAATCGATTTTACAAACAGCTTGTAGAAAGGCCGTCTGAAAACCCCAGCTTCGGCACAGCCAAAACACAGGCCAGCCCCCCAAATCCGGCAAACCGACCACATCCCATCATGCAAAGGACCATCCCATGACCGAAACCGAAATCCGCGCCTTCCTGTTCGACATACTGGAAAACATGTTTGAAATCGACACCGGCAACGTAACCGGCAGCACCAACCTCTACGAAGACCTCGAAATCGACAGCATCGACGCCATCGATCTGCTCGACCAAATCAAACGCCAAACCGGCTACAAACTCCAAGCCGAGGACTTCCGCAACGTCCGCACCATCGACGACATCATCGCCGCCGTATCCAAGCTCTACCAAGACGCCAAGCCCGAAGCGTGAAAACCGCCGCCAAAATCCTGCTCGGCATCTTGAGCGTACTCTACCCCCTGCTCTGGTATTACGGCCGCGAGCAGGGCTGGTTTTATCCGCTGGCCGGCTTCATGCTCCTACTTTGGCTCGCCCGCGCCGCCATGCAGCGAGATTCCGGCCAGCGGCGCGTTTCCTTGCTTGTGGCCGCCTTTTTCGCCGCCGTCCTCCTTTTCAGACGGCCTGACAGCATGTATTGGTATCCCGTATGGGTAAACGGCCTGCTGTTGCTGCTGTTCGGCCTCAGCCTCACGCAAAAACAAAGCCTGATCGAACGCCTCGCCCGCCTGCAACACCCCGATCTGCCGCCCGAAGGCGTGGCTTACACCCGCCGCGTTACCCAAATCTGGTGCGGCTTTTTTGCCCTCAACGGCAGCCTCGCCGCCCTCCTCGTGCTGCTCGAACAATACCGCTGGTGGGCACTCTACACCGGCATCATCGCCTACATCCTGATGGGCATCCTGATGGGCGGCGAATT